>JASHRR010001497.1 GCA_030037185.1 Xanthobacteraceae bacterium
CAGGATACTGGTGACGCGTCATGGCTGCGCGGCCGAAGGTCGCCTGGAGATAACGAGCCGGGTATGAGCCCAGGCTTTCTGAAGCAATCAAACTGATGCTTGTTGTTGATTGTTGCGCCTGTGGGTATGTGGGCAACGCTCTTGGGTTGTCCACATATCCACAGGCGTGCGCGCGCCCTGCGGTATGAGGGCGTGCATCGGATGCAGACTGGCGCGGTGTACAACCTGCCGGATTGCAGGCGCGGCGCGAACCTAAACCGCCAAGTTCCGGATCGACGCGGTGCCCCACACCGTGCCGAGCACGCATGCCGGGGCATTATTCCCAATCATTGTCGATGCCGGCTATGTGCGGGCGGTCCTGCGCCGGCTGGCGCAAGAGGCCGCCGACCGCGCAGCGGCTTGAGCGCTGATATTGGGCATGTCGTCAATACGCGCGACCGATGCTGCCGCTCGCCTTCTCGGCAATGTCGATATGGTCAGTGCTGACAAAAAATGGCTTGGCGTTTTTCGGCTCACCAATCTTGACTCGCGGGCGGATGTTCTGTATTTGTTCCTAGGACAATTCTATCGGCAGCCGAGGCCAGTCATGCAAATCCACTACACTGCGTTGCCCTTCGTGCGCTTGGAAAACGGCGGCTTGGCCCCCGGAGAGGCCGTCGAATGTCGGCACACGACCGCCGTGATCCGGCGTGCGGACACGATGGTCCGTAACGAGGCGAACGCCGGAGCGGTGGCGCTGGCACGTATCGAAAGTCCCCGCCTTGGCGAGTTCGAAGAAGCCGTGATCCTCAAGACATTCGGCGATGTGCCGGACGAGTTCGACTACATCTAACCCATCCACCTTGAGGCGGGGCTTTTGGCCTCTAGACAGCGGGTTCCAGGGTCAGCTTGCGACCACGGCCCCAAGCTACGTTGCAGATAGGTTCAGGACCGACGTCCGAATGCTCTCGAATGCAGGACTTAAGCTCTCCCCTTGGTACGAGCCGAGAGAGATGCCCGACACCTGGAGATCGGGCAAAAGCCCGGCTTTCAGGCGTAGGATGGGTTACCAAGACGCGCCGTAAAGCCACCCGGACTTATCGGCGGGGAGATGAGGCGCAGCGTCGCGTAGCGACGTTGTGTTGGCCAGATCCGTGAGTTAATCAAACTGAAGCGGCAGTCCGTTCCCGCCGACCGAAATCGCCGGCCGACGCTTCGTGCCGGGCCAAGGTAACAACGTCTACATCTTTCCGGCGATCGGCATGGCATTGTTTATCCGGAGTCCCCCACTGAAGTGGGAGACTTTGGCCCCCTTATCGTGAGGTTCTTTATTGTCAGAGACCAACATGGGGCGAGTCTGCGCAACATCAGACGCCGCGTTGACGTCGCTGTGCGCCCGGCGGCCACAGCCATCACAGCCGAAGCGATGCTTCATGCGCGATCCGAAACGGCCACATCGCGAGCATGTCAGAACTCGGCCGCTTGCAGGCGACCAAGTCTTGCAATTGCCGGAGCTGGATGGAGCTGGATGAGGCGATCCTCTAAGTTCGGCGTAGAATCACCGCGCTGACGTCTGGCGCTTAAGGCCGTGAGCGAACATGGTTGGGCTTCGGTGGTCAGCGCCGCTTTGATTTTGCGCTAAAAGCACCGGTTTGAATCTGAGCCGGCGCTAGCTCCGAGAGCAGCGCCGGCGCGCCGAGCCCATGGTCGACGAGACAGCCGTCAGGACCCACATGGTGCGGCGCACAGCCGCGGACCACGTGACGAGGGTGATTTATGACGTGCCGCAGGGTACCTGGAGGGATCATTTTCGACGCCGCCCTTCGTCACGACAAGATGGTGACACAGATGGTGTGCAATGGACCGCTAACCGGACAAATGCCTGGTTGAACAGTGATTCATGCCGACGCTGAAGCAAGCGACATCGTGATGATCGATGATCTTCGAGCCCACAAAGTATCGCCGGCTTGCGCGAGGCGACCGAGGCCGCGGGCGCAACCTTTCGCTCGCTGCCTCAGTATTCCCCGAACGCTAAGCTCAAAGGCGCTGCGGCGGGCTATTCGCTGTTTCATCCGCGGCGAAATCTACCAACTATTTCAGGCATTCAGGATATGTCTCGATATGACGCTGTAAGCGCGGCCACGGTCGGCAGAACATGAGCAACAACCCCGAAAACGGCGGCGGCGGGAGTACATCCCGCAGTCGCGACTGGTCGAACCTCATGGCCCGCGCGCAGGACGGCGATCGGATTGCCTACCGCGCACTCCTTGAAGAGGTCGTCCCTTATCTGCGCGCGGTGGCGGCGCGACGCTTCAGGGATGCGAGCGACATTGACGATGCCGTGCAAGATATACTCCTGACGGTTCACGCGATCCGGCACACCTATGATCCACGTCGGCCATTCGGACCTTGGCTCGTCACCATCGCGAACCGACGGATCATCGACCGGCTACGTCGGCGGCTGCGGACCCACGCCCGGGAAACAGAATTTACGGCCGAACATGAAACCTTTTCGACCGACGGAACGAACCTCACTTCGAACCGTGATGAGACGTCCGCAGATGATGCGGCACTGCATGCAGCAATAGAGCGACTACCCCCTGACCAGCGGGAGGCAATCCGCCTGCTCAAGCTCAAGCAGATGTCCTTGAAGGAAGCAGCGCTTGCCAGTGGACGGTCCGTATCTGCCTTGAAAGTAGCGGCCCACCGGGCGATCAAGGGCCTACGAAAGATATTACAACCGAGCGCAAAACAGTGACTACCATTCCGGAACTCGTCGATACCTTGGTAAGCAGCGCATCACCGGTGCGGCGACTACGGCCGCCGTTCCAGCGCGCCTTGCTCTGGCTCGCGTTGGCGACTGTGGTCCTAGGGCTGATCTCTGTCGAGCACGGTGTGCGCGCTGATTTGGCGGAGCGTCTTCGCCAACCGGGGTTCGCAGTCGGGCTAGCGGCGGCGGTTATTACTGGAATCCTTTCGGCCATCGCCGCTTTCACGATCAGCATCCCGGACCGGTCACGATGGTGGCTTCTGCTCCCCGTGCCGAGCCTTCTCATTTGGATCAGCACCGTGAGCTACGAGTGCTTTGCTGACTGGATCAGCATTGGGCCGGACGGCATACACGTGGGTGAGGCGGTCGGATGCTTCGCAAGCCTCGTCCTCACAAGCGTGCCGCTCGGGCTCGCGCTTATCATGATGCTGCGTTATGCCGCGCTGGTGCGTTCCGGGCCTGTCGCCATGATGGGAGGTCTGGCGGTTGCGGCAATCACCTCGACCGGGCTTTCGCTCTTCCACGATCTTAACGCGACGATGATGATCCTGGTTTGGAACCTCGGCACGACGGTGCTGATCACAGGGCTGGGTACCCTGTTCGGCCGCGGCATGTTCCGCTGGATGGGGTCGCCGTTATTGCCAGGGCACTCCGGCACATGACGAGTCAAAGGAGTGGAAGATGGTGTCTCAGCACGTGATCGTGCGCCCAACAGTTCACCAAGCATGCTGGCATAGGAACATTTTAATCATATCGAAGCGACGAAAGCACCGCCGGGTAATCTCTGGGGCCATCACGGATCGGCTACCGCCAGCCCATGAGTTGAGCCCGTCGCCGTCATTTTGTGCCGCACGCGGGCAAGCGCGGAGGACGAAATCCGACGCGGCCACAAGGTGGATCATACTCTCATCGGTCCTGTGATGTGGACCTGCACGGGCTTGCGATCTCACCGGCTCGTCGTGCGGCCACGTTTTCACTTTCGTGCACGGTGTTTGCCGGCGCTCCAACCGCGAGCCATGCGATATCTTCGCTGAGCGCCAGCATCCATCCTCAAGCGCAGTTCCGACATATCATTCTGGCCGGGAACCGCGCGCCCTGGTCGATCTGGGTTGAAGACGCCGAAGTTCAACGCCGGGCCACTTATTCATCATGCTCAATAGGAAAGCTCCGAGCATCTCGTAGCGATCAAACACGTCGGTGTGAACACTGTGATTGTAACCTCTACCACCCTCCGGTCGAACCTGATTGCAGGGAAGGCGAAAACCGTGGATCGTCCCGGAGGCCTCCAGCTTGTAGCGTGACTACGTTTCCCTGGCGGTAGTACGGCAGGCCTGCTGCCTCTGTCGCCCGGGACGTTAGTGCCCCGTGCGTCACAAGAGCTTAGCACTGTTGTGACGATCTTTACGATTTTGACAGTGGAACGCGCACCCACTGTCCAAGCTTCCCCGGAAACAATTATCTAGAGAGGTGCTGCTATGCGAACTCGATCAACCCAGGCAATCCGAATCACGCATCGGCCCAGCGGACAAGTGATTGCTGAAGGACCCATTGGGTTTGGCGGCATCACACCGTTCGAGGGAAATCTGTACATCAGCCGCAAATACCTAAAGACCGATCGCCTTCGGCCAAATTGGGTGCCGGGGTTCTGCATTTACAAGTTCCTTTACGTTTGGCTTGACCTGCGGCTCTCCGATGGATCGAAGGAGTCTTTCCTTGGCTGGATGTACTGGCTGCCAAATCCGCTGTTCCCCTTCATTGCCTTTCGACCGGCGGTGCCTCTCTCGTCGCCAGTTCTGCAAGTGGACGAGGTCATCAGCGAGTAGGTTCGTCAAACTCACCGATGACCCAATTTCCCATTCAGGTCGACAATGCGAACCGATCCGCCGACAAACCCACACTGCCTCTCAGCGAGAGACTCGTGCATCGCCGCGGGGTAATTACCGGCTTGGTCTATCGCGTCGATCGCGACAAAGCGAGCGCAGAAACATGCTGGTCGTCCCCTGCTTTCAATCGGGACGCTATCAGCACTGCTTCGGCCGCTAGTGGCCCGGCATCGTCTCAACGCAACAACACGTATTGGAGACGAGAACCGGTGATTGAAGGTCATTGTTCCAGCCACCAAAGACGGCTGGGCCGGCCAATTCTGTAAGCTCCTCGCTCCTGCGCGCAGCGCAGGCCGCGTGCTTTAATTAACCGAGGTTCGCCAACTTTCACCCCTTACGGTGCTCGAACCAGACCCAATGGTCGAGCGACAACCGTCCCGGCCCCCGCGCCATTACGCCGAGCGCCATGGCCGCCCAAGTTACGTGCACTGGCCAGCCGTCCGGCACAGTAAGCTCAACCACGAGAGTCATCACCAGGAGCGCGCTCGCAGCCAGCCGGGTCGCCAGCCCGAGAACGAGGAGGATGGGAAAGAGAATTTCGGCGGACCCGACGAGGAATGCGGTGGCCTCGGGTGCGGGAAATGAGTACGGGCCGCCCGGCAAATGCAACTTAAACTCGGTGGTGAAAAGGAGGACTGCAACGTCATTCAGCTGCAAGAAGCCGTCCCATTTGTTGATGCCGGATCGCCAGAACGGAGTGGCAAGTCCGACGCGCAGCACAAATTGGGTGAGAGAAGGCTGGGCGATCAATTCGATGATCGCATTCACTCGTTGAACGATTCCCCTGATCGCAGGCCCTACGCTGCGGATGAGTTGAGCCAGCATGGTGTCAGCTTTCTCCGCAAACGAGCGTTATGAACGCGCCGGCTTCGAGCAGCCCGCGAATATTGCCGGGGAGATCGAATGACGGACTTTCCGAGAACGCAGCCGAGGCCGCCGCGCCGAGAGATACACCGGCAATGAGGCTGCTGAGAAAAATCGCACCGCCTGGCGGAAGCCGTCGCACTTCCACTTCTTGGGCGGGCCTCGTCACTAAGGCGTCCTCCGGGTCAACAACTTCGATATGGCTATCCGGGCCGTCGCTCCGACTGGCTGTGAAAATAGCGATCGCCGAAAATCGCGAACGAATGACCCGCGTCGCCGGATGAGGTTCCAAAACAATATTGGACAGCTGCTCCGCGGAGATGCCAGCTAACTCGTGCGGCATGAGCGGTTGAACGTCGGCGGCATGATATGCGTCCAGCCATGCCCGCTCGATCCGCGCCACCTCCGCCAGCCATGGCACTGATTGCGCATATTCGTAGCGCTCGATGAAGTCCGGAAAGTCCCGCCCGTAATCGAACAGGAGCGGCGATGCCGGCGGCGTGGCACGCACATAGAGGCGCGCCATTGCGCGGAAGAAATCGACCCCGGTGATCCGCAGCGTCGCCGGAAATGCCGCCGCCAAGGCGTTAATAAGACTGACTGTGACGTTGTTGCGGTAGACGTTGTACCGCTTTACTGCGGCCTTGGATTTTGGCCCGGCGACCACGTTCGGCGTGGCAAGATCGGGGTCGAGCAGCGCACGGGCGAAGGCAGCAGCGTAAGAAAGCTCGCCGCAGAAACCTCTCTGTTCAAGCGGCATGGGCTTTGCCCTGCACATGGCGGTCGATGATCGTTTGTGCGGCGTCCGCCTCCGCTTTGAGCCCAGCCCAGTTCGGGAGGTCGCTGTCCCATTCGATGAGCGTCGGGACGGGTCCGCATTGCCCGATGATGATGTCGAAGAGCTTCCATACGGCGTCAGCGACCGGACAGTCGTGGCTATCAATGAGCAAAAGCTCGCCCTCGTCGTCCGTCTGTTGGGCATAGCCGGCGAGGTGAATCTCACCAACGTGCTCAAGCGGAAAATCGGCGAGATAGTCGAGTGCCGCAAAGCCATGGTTGGTGGCCGATACGAACACGTTGTTGATGTCGAGCAACAAGCCGCATCCGGTGCGCCGAACCAACTCCGCGATGAACGAGGTTTCGCTCATTGTTGATTCCGGAAAAATGAGATATGTTGCGGGATTCTCGAGCAGCAGCTGGCGCCCGACCGCCTCATGCACTTGGTCTATATGGTCGGCGACACGCGAGAGCGTCGCGGCCGTATAGGGAAGCGGCAGCAAATCGTTGAAATAGGTCGAGCCGTGAGTCGACCAGGCGAGATGCTCGGAGACCAGCGCCGGCTCATAGCGGTCGACGAGGGCCTTGAACCGCTGGAGGTGCGCTTCATCGAGCCGCTGGGGGCCGCCGATCGACATGCAAACGCCGTGGAGCGAAACAGGGTAGTCTTGGCGGATTTTGCCAAGCGCGGCATGGGGCGGACCGCCGGCGCCCATGTAGTTTTCGGCATGGACTTCAAAGAAGCGATCTCGCTTCCCGTCGGCAAAGATCGCCTGCAGATGCTCGTGCTTGAGGCTCGTGCCAACACGGCCGGCAATGGAATGAGCCGGAAAGCGAAGTGCGGCCGACGCCTGCGCGGCCGAGCGCATCGCTAATTCGGTCATCGCATCTCCCCTTTCCGGCCTGCCACTCTGCCTAGATTGCAGGTTACGAAATCAAATTGGTGTCAGCGAACCGCGCTTACCCCCGGGCACCACGATCGAGGTGCAGGTGCCGCCCCGCACGAACTTCCAGGCATTTCCCTGGAAATCGACAGTTGACGTGCCCTGGCAGGTCGTACCCGGTCCGGCAGCGCAGTCATTCTGGCCCTTCAAAGCGACGCCGTAGCATTTTTCCTTGCCTGCGGCCGTCGCCGCGTCGGCTTCCGCTTTCGTCAGCGGCGCAGCGGTCGCCATCGACGCCAGCGCAGTCGCAACGGCGCCGGCGAGAACCGCCGCGCCAACGGTAGACTTCGACATACTGGTTCTCCCTTTCGGTTAAGCGTGCGCCGTTCCTTGGCCGCACGAGCAGTAGACAGTACGCATGGCGGCGGCGATCAGTTACCTGCCGCTGTGCTCACGATTTCGTGATTGGTTGCTCGAGCCGAGCCGCCCCGGGGTCACTCCGCGTGAAAATGACCAGATATTTTCTCGCGCCAAACTGAGATGGGAGTTTAGCAATCCATCGGCGTCGAGGGTCCCACGCTAATCCCGCGCCTTGGCGCGGCGCAGATGCTCATCTAGTCGCGGCATGATCTCGACGAAATTGCACGGCCGGTAGCGGTAATCGAGCTGGTGCGCCAAAATGTCGTCCCAGGCATCCCGGCAGGCGCCCGGTGAGCCCGGCAGGCAGAAGATGTAGGTCGCGCCGGCAACACCCGCCGTGGCGCGGGTCTGGATCGCCGAAGTGCCGATCTTGCTGTAGCTCACCATCAGAAACAGCGTCGAAAATCCTTCCATGCGCTTTTCGAACAGCGGCTCCACCGCCTCCGGCGTCACATCGCGTCCGGTGAATCCGGTGCCACCGGTGGTGATGATGACATCGATGCC
>JASHRR010001498.1 GCA_030037185.1 Xanthobacteraceae bacterium
CGGCATTTAAATAATGGGGATATTCCTCTTCAACTCCTTCCTGTCGATCGTCAGCGCGGTCGACAGGCCCGATGATCTTCTTGTTCGGGCACGTGATGCCGGTGATATCGAACGGGCGTTCCCCAAGGCAAAGGCGACCGTCACGCCGAACAACGATTACCGCTATCGGGCATTTGTGCCGCGAAGCTAGACGACAACAGCAGCACCACCGCGTTATGTAGGATTGTCCGGGCTCCCAATGCTTGAGGTCGGCCTTCACGACGAGCGTCTTTACTGCCCGCAGCGCATCGGCGCCGCCCACGGCTTCGACGCTTTGCTTGACCCGATCAAGCGGCGCGGACTGGCTGCGCCTGACCAACGGCTAAAAGCAGCGCTGTCGAAATCAATACGACGTATTTCATGCAACCCTCCCAATTACGTCGGCAATGAAAGATGAGTAGGTTCTTCGGGAACCAAACTACGGTGCCATAGGTCAAAGACCCTTACGAGTGTGGAGGTGACGCCGATTTGGGCATTTCCGAAAGGCGCTGCTCACGTTCGCGCTTGGGCGGATCGATCCTAAGAACGCTGCGATCCCGACGAGGCGATAGATAATCGCCGCATGTCTCTTACGGGTCACTTTGAGATCAAATCAGAGGCTGCATCGTTGCCCGTCTATATGCTTCCCACCAAAGCGCTTAGCAAAAGCCTCCGCATCTTCAGGCTTTGCCAAGCAGAACATCACGAAGTCGCTGTCGTCGCGGCGCAGGGAATACGTGAGCGGAGTCGCCGATAGGGCGGCGGCAGCGCTTGTCATTTCACTATTCTTGAGGCGCCGCACCATTTCGGCCGTAACACGACGCGGCGCGGCCAGTTTCGCTCAAAGTCGGACCGGCTGATTTCGCCCTTGCGGCGGGTCATTTCCGTAATCGCCATCCGCATGCCGACTGGGTGTTTCTCATCCCCCAAGGGGCGTTACGACATCCGTACGCGCCTACAGCCGCCCATATCGCCTCGACCAGGCCGAACGGCCATGCCATGACATGTCAGCTACTTGGACGGCCAACTCAATCTTGTCACCGTCTGGTTGCCCTTCTCCTTCTTGGAGATGACGTAAACGGTATTCACTCCCTTTGGGTGATTTTTTGGGTTCCTTAAGTATCGGACCAGATCTTTCGCTGTCACCTTCGTGCGACTAAGGTTCACTACCACAGTGTCGACGCCCTGTTTCTTATGCGCATCCTCGATATCCTGCGCGATCTGTTTCTCGTTGTTGCTTTCCGGAGATTTGACGTCGGCAGTTTCCCAGTGATTAGGCGCGTTAAAGGCTTGCTGCTTACCTTTTGCGCCGGTTGTAGGTGTAGGATCGTTGATCTTAAGGTCTGGACTTGATTGGTGCTCGAGGTTGGTTTTCGGCAAATATTCCACGTTGACTCCGTGTTCCGTCAGAATCACTCCAGATTCGTTTTGCAGCTTAATGCCTTCCTGCTGCTGACGAGTGCCGTGAGGTTCTTCGGGCTCACCCGTGAGCTCTCCTTTTTTGTTTGGGTCCGGCTCTGGAAGCTCTTCAACCTTCGGCGGTTCCGGTCCTTTGGCGTAGTTCACCCAGAGCGGCGTCAGTCCGGTGGTGGGCGGCATCGGTTCGGTGCCGTGCGGGTCCGGGAAGGTGCCGGGCGGCTTGAGGTCTTCCGGCGGCAGAATTATGTCGGCTATCGTCGTTGGATTCACTAATGAGCTGCTACGTTCTGATTGCGCTTTGTCGAACGCGCCTTTCCAAGCGTCGCTGACAGCACTCCGACTGTCCTGTTTCGCGTCGGACGCACTGGTTGTTGTGCCGGAACCGATGGGGACTAAAACCATTTGGCAGCTCCTCAGAAACCACTCTCCATCTCGCCTGAAACTTGAATCTGACTGACGATATTCTGCTGGAGATTGTGGCGCGGAGAAGGTAGGTACGAAGTAGTCGCATCATGGATAATGTATACAAGTCGTCGATCATCGGCTCACGTTTTGCGGCCGCGCAATCGACACGAGCCCGTACCCGGCATCACCGCCGCACGATGGCGTGGCCAAAACTTCGTCGCGGCGCAGGGCGTACGTGAGCGGCGCGACCGACAGGTGTTCGCAAAAACTGCGCACGATTGCACCGTTCTTCAGGCCACGCACCTTCTCGGCAGCCAGCGCGACCTGGTGCGGCCACTCACGCTGAAGGTCGGACCAAGTGATTTCGCCTTTGCGGCGTGTCATCGCCGTATCGCCGTGGCCGGGACCTTATGTGCAGCGGCGGCCCTTTCTGCAGTTACCGCTACAAAGCCTGACACGAGACGGTTGCTGTTGAATACCGTTAATGGAGAACGGTGTTTAGGCCTCGCCTAACGCGGCTCTTTAGGACCGCTTACAGCCGGGACGGGGGTTTGGGAATACGTAATTTCGAGTGCTTGCGTCAGCGCAGCATATAAGGCTTTTGCTTGAAATTGAGGGTGGGACTTGCGCGGCGTAGCGAGATTCACTCCGAACGGACTTCGCAGATTGACATCGAGAACTTGGGAGTACTACAATTAATCATTGCATATAGGGGGATTACAATTATGCTCAAACACATAGTCAAAGTGATCACTGTTGGATTAGGGCTATTTGGGCTATCGGTGAGTGCAATGACTCCAGCTGCGATGTCGCAACCGAGGGGCACCCCGCCGGGAGAGGACCCGTTACCTGAGATTCGGCCGGTCACGAGAGGGGATCTCGACGAAGCCCTTAAAGACCTGAGAATCGACCTCAACAATGACATCCGGAGACAAGTGGACAGGCGAATAGCTGAACTCTTGTCGCGAAGGCATCCTTCAGACGGCCGACCAACCGTACTTGCCACACCAGTCGGTCATATACCTCGCCGTCACTACTACTACCCGCGGGAGTGGTGTCCGCCATGGTGGGGGCCGTGGTGGTGAGTTTAGGAGCGAGAATCTATGGCGGGTTATTTGCACGGCCAGACGTTCGCCATCGCTTCGCCAAACAGGATCGCCCCAGTCGTTTGCCGCTTCCGCGGTGAATCGCGGACCCCGCGTTCGCGTAGTTCGCCGTATGGCGGGTTGACCCATATGATTCGAGCATCCGCGGCAGTACGCGGCCTT
>JASHRR010001499.1 GCA_030037185.1 Xanthobacteraceae bacterium
ATCTTGGGCGGGCTACACCATCAATATGTTCGAGTTTGAGTTTCCGACAGGGACAACAAGGGTAAAGGGCTGCAGCTTCTGTTTACGGTCGAGGATGAAGGCCTGTTCACAATGCCCTGGTCGGCGTCCATACCTCATCGGCGTTCGTCAGACGAATGGGTCGAACATGTCTGTGCCGAGGACACGCGCGGAACCTACGTCACCAAGGACAGCTCCGTCCCGCAGACGGACAAACCCGATTTTTGAGGAAGGCGAGCACCAAAGATTATGGCCGCGAGCGCCTCAGCACTCCAGGCCAATTCACCGGATGTGAGTGGAAAGCCTCCTCCTTGGCGCGATGTGCAGCATGGGCGACAGCCCAATTCCTGCCCGTGAGCAACTGCGCGGCGGCTTTCGGCGTTCCTGCCGGACGCCGCGCTTCAGCGCGTTCTTGTCTCAGGTTTGAACTAGATCCGGCGATGCGAGAATCAAGTCGCGCATGGCCTGGTAATAGCGGAGATAGCCGGTGCAGCGGCAGATGTGGCCATCGAGCGCCTCTTCGATCCTTTTCTCGAGATCTTTCCGCGTCACGGGGGAGCGTTTCAGGTTTTCCATCAGAACCGTGGCGGCGTTGACGAAGCCCGGCGTGCAGTAACCGCATTGGAAGGCAAAGTGCTCGACGAAAGCCCGTTGCACCGGCGAGAGCCGCACAATATTGCCGTGGGCGTCGCGCTCGGCATGCCCCTCGATCGTGCGTATCGATTTGCCTGCAAAATCATGGGCGCTGGTGATGCAGGTTTGAATTTCCTCCGAGCGCCCATCGGGATGATCGAGGATCACCGTGCAGGCGTGGCAGATGCCCTGGCCGCATCCGAGCCGCGTCCCGGTTAGGCCGAGATGCTCGCTCAGAAAGTCAAGCATCATCATCTCTTCGGAAACGGGGATGGGACCCGCCTGGCGGCCGTTGATGGTGAGCGAAAGGGGACGGGTCGCGATAGTCATGCTCGGTCTCCCCGGATCTTTTCGGCGGTAATCGGCAACTCGTAAAAGCGCCTGCCGATCGCATCGGCGACGGCGTTGGCTATCGCCGGAGTCATTGCGATCATAACCAGTTCGCCGATGCCTTTGGGCGGGTCCTCCGGTGAGCGCGCCGGCAGAACCTCCATGGTCTGGTTCCAGACCGCCACCTCGGAAGCGCGCGGCAGGTGATAGCGGTCCCAGTTCCAAGTGCCGTTGCCGGGTCCGTCCTCATAAAGCGGCAGGTATTCATAGAGCGCGTGACCGATTCCCATGGCCAGCGCGCCTTGCACCTGGCACGAGACGAGCTGCGGTACGACTTGGTTGCCGCATTCCAGGATCGTGTGGTGCGAGAGCACTTCGACGTTTCCGGTCGCAGGATTGACGGCGATCTCGATGAGATTGGCGATCGAGCTTTGATGCGTAAGGCCGAGAACCTCGCGCAGACTTGGATATTTTACCGACGAACGGGCAATGAAATGGAAGCCGCCCGAGATCATGAGCTCCTTGCGGCTCGCCGCCGCGCGGTCGCCATACTGGACCGCCAGACCGTCGATCGGAAGCCGCGTTCTTCCGGCTCCAGGAATGTCGAACTCAGCTTCGGCCCAGCCGCCGCGATTGCGATTGAAGGTGTGTACGGCGATCCCGGTAATGAGCCCCATTTCATGGGCTTTGGCCGCGACCGCTTCGAGAGGCAAGGACTCCAGCCCCGGGGCGCCGAGCCTGCCGCCGTCCACCGTCCGCTCCTCGTATCGGGCAAGGGATGCCTTGCCGCCATTGCGCTCCCAGATCGCGAGCGCCGCCGGCCACAGACCGAACCGCAATAACGCCTGCGCCGCTTGGCGCGTCGAGTGGCCGTAATAGTAGGCGCCATTCGAGGCGGCGACGTTCGAGCTGAAACTCGGCGTCCAGCGCGGGTCGCGCTTGAGCTCGTCCTCCCTTTCCTGCGGTGTCGTTAACGGCTTCTCGCTTGAGGTCAGAGGCATTTCCGGCCAGTCGACGATGCCGAAAAAGGTATGATCCGGCGCGCGGCCGAGGATGTTGGCGGCCATGACGGCCTGCGCCATGGTCGTGCCGGCGCCGATCTCGTTGGCGATGTGGCGCAGCGTGATTTGGCCCTTCGCATCGATAGTGATGGAAGCGACGCCGGCTTCCGCACCGGTGCCGAAGCCGCGTTGCGCTTGGGCGAATCCGACGCCGTATTTCTTGCCAGGATTATCGGCTTCGAATCGCGCCTTGCGTGCCTTGCGACCAGCCCAAAGGGGATGGGCCTGAGCCTTGCGCAGGATTTCCTCGTTGCGCAGGGCAGGGACGTCCGCCGGCATGTTTTTCGTGCCGAGCGTCGCGATATTGTGCAGGCGCAACTCGATCGGATCGATGCCCAGCAGCTCGGCCGCCTCATCGACGAGCATCTCCGTCGCGGCAAGCGTCTGCACCGAGCCATAGCCGCGCGTTGCGCCCGATTCCGGCGCACGCGAGGCCAGGGCTGCGGTGATGACGTCGCTCTTCGGGAAATAGTAGAATGATTGCGCCGATCGCGCGCCGGCGAAGCCGACATTCATCGACACGCCAGGTCGACCGCCGCCGTCGTTCTTGAACTCGGCCTTGAATATCTTGAACTTCCCGGTCTTCCTGTCGGCAACCAGGGTGTCCTTCATCCAGAAGGCATGGCGTTTGATTCCGAACTGGAACTGCTCGAAACGATCATTCGCAAGACGCACGGGCAGGCCATCGCCGTAGAGACCGGCGACCAAGCAATAATAGGCAAAAGCCGCGCGTTCCTTCGCGCCGTAGCCGACCGTGTAGGGAACCTGCAGGTCGAACTTCTTGGTCTTCCCAAGGCCGATCCTGGTTTTTGACAGCATTTCCGCGGCGCCGAGCGCGACCTCGTAAGGTGACTGGGTCGCCAGCATCATGTGGAGGACGCCCGTTATCGAATCGTACCAGGCATTGCCATTGTCGGCCTCTAATGCCGATGCATCGATGGATTGCGAGAAATAATCTCGGGCGACAACCAGGGTTCCCTCGCCGGCGGCCGCGATGTCGCGCTCGATAGCGGCGGCGGCAGCGATGCCTTGGGCCGGCGGCGGACCGTTCGGATCGGGGGTGGGCCAGACCATCGTGTCGCCATCGAACTTGCCGAAAATCGTCGTATCGAGGTGGGGCGCGTAACGGCCCTCGGGATCGGGTTGTTCGCTCTGGATACGGACGTAGCGTGCGGCGCCATAGTGCGGCGGCACCTTCGGGCCGGTATAGGTGCCGTAGCGCACGATCTCGTCATTGAAGCGCGCGCGTCGCTTGGCGGCATCGAAGCGCTCAAAATCGCGGTAGATGAGCAGCGCGACCGGATGCCCAAGCATCGGCGGCGTGCGGCCCTTCGCGACGAGGACGACCTCGCCATAAGAAGCTTGGTCCGGCATCGCTAGGCGGTCCCGTTCGAGGTCTTCGGCGAGCACGATACGGTCCGGCTGCAGCTCGCTGCCGAGGCTTGCGAGGTTGATGCCTTCGAAGATTCGATCCGCCTTGGCGGCATGGATCAGGAACGCATGACTCTGCTGGTTCGGCCAGCCGGCGATGTCGGCGGCGCGAAAATCGCGAGTGAAGGTCTTCTGGCCGGTGACCTTGGCGATCGCATCCAACCGGTATTTCGGTTTGCCGTCAGCGCCCATCCAGTCGCGCGCGAGCGCGTCCGCGCCATCGAGGCTTTGCGCGCCCGCTCCCGGCGCGATAAGGTCGATCCTGATGGCAACGCCGGCGATCGCAGTGGTCTTGATGAAATCACGACGCGACAACAGAGTTCCCATCATCCATCCTCCCGATTGCGCCCGGTGTTCGCGTCCAGGGCCCGCCGCCTCAAGCGCTTCCAGCATCAAGCTCTGCGGAAAAAGCTGGTTCGTGGCTTACGCCCTGAGAGCCATTGCGGAGTGTGCCTTTCATCTCGGTGCAATGCAATATGTGTCGGCTGTCGACTGTTCCAGCAATAAAAGAAAGAAGGACATCACGATGGGAACGAGTTTCTATTTGCCGCAATAAGAGTGGTGTAGCGGACAGTATGGGGCCAGCCGTTGAGGCACTCATTGCGGAAGCGCACAAGCAGAAGGCCGATCTCATCCTCAAGGGAGGATATGGCCATTCCCGATTGCGCGAATGGTTGCCGCCATTACGTTCTTACGGAACTTGGAAAATTCTCAAAACCAATCGACTGAATCGACCGATTTTCGGTCGGATTGAGGTGCCATAAAAAGAAATTCCTGGGCCTCGTTTTCACCTGCGGGCGCTCGCGTATGGGCAAGTTCCTTCTCAAATGGAAATCCCTGCGCGATCGCAGGCGGGCAACGCTCGCAGATATAAAAAAGGGGTCTTCGCGGATTCGTGTGGGTGCTTTTCTGACAAAAACAGGGGCTGTCAGAGCATCGGCAGCATGCAAGTGAGAACCTTGAGGCGAAGGTACTCTTCGTCGCGCAAGCCGTAGGCGCGTCGTTGGATGATTCGGATTTTGTTGTTGAGCCCCTCGACGAAGCCAAGCGAGACTTTGTTCTCTGGCTTGCAAAGGCGGCGATGCCGGCCCAATGGCTATCGATCATGTCGGCGAACTTTTCGTAAGGCTTCAGCCTCTGCCACTTGAGCGACGCCCGCCAGTTGTCGAAGAAGCGCCGCGCCCAAGCTTCGTGCTTGTAACTCCAAAGCTGATCGAAGGACTCCTTGAGCAGATAGGCGGTGTTGAGACGCTTGTTGGCCCGCAGCAAAGTCCGCAACGCTTGTCGGCCTTCCAAGGTGAGGTTCTCTCCGCGCGACAGCAGCGTGTATTTCTGGCCCTTGATGAAGCGTCTGTCCTTTCCCGACAGGCGCGCATACTCGCTCTTGCGGATCTTGTGGAGGGCTTCGCCCAAGTGGCGGATGACATGGAACTTGTCGAACAAGATCGCGGCCTGCGGGGCGTAGGTGTTGGTAGCGTTGCGAAACGGCTTCCACATGTCCATCACGGCGAGCCGGATGCGCGCGCATTTCCGTTCACCAAGCCATTGATAAAATTGGGACATGCTGGCTTCTGAGCGATCGGTGCCGCCGAACCAGATCGCACGTCTGCGCACAAGATCGCTGACCACGATCCGGTAGTCGTGACCCTCGCCGACCGAGATTTCGTCGATGCCGATCGCCATCGGTGAAGGCGTCCCCGCCTTCTCCAACTGGGCGCGCATGTACTGCTTGTCCAGTTCCTTTACGCTGTGCCAATCCAGCTTCAGCTCCGCGGCGATATCGCGGATCGGCGTGCTGCGGCAGCGGCGGCCGACGTAAAACGCAAACCGCTTGGTGTAGTGCGGGTTGTCCGCCAGAAATTCCAGACGCTCGCTCTTCACCTTGCCGCACTGACGGCATCTGACACGCCGTACCTCGAACTCCAGATATATCCGCAGATCGCCGGCCCCAAGATCTCGAACACGCCGGACCTTTCGATCGTACCAGCCGGACTGCTGTCGTCCACACGTACCGCACGTCGTTTTTTTGAGCGCCGAACGAGCGACCACCCGCGCATACGGATCGCCGAATACGCCGCGTAGGTCATCGACGGGGCGAAAGCCTGGAAACCCATATGCATCCCGCAACCGCCGCTTTTTTGAGGTGACCATGGTCAGCCTCCGACGAAGCTCTCCGCCCCGCCGAACGCATTCCTGATTCGCGAGTAGATTCAAAGAACTGATGTAATCTCAAAAAGCAGCTATCCACGGGTCTTTCTTGCTGTTTTTGTCAGAAAAGCACCCACACGAATCCGCGAAGACCCTAAAAAAGGAACTGCGACAACGGATGCACCAGCCTGCACCCGAACAAGGGATGGCTGGCACAAGTCGTGACGGGAAGTCGTAGCACCTCAATACGACCTGTGACGTCGGGGAACGGGACTCACTGGGACTCGATCGAGGGAAGTGGGGTGTCATGAGGAGAGAACCGTTGACGAGAAACACGGGAGAGGCAGACTTATCTGGTGCCGGCAGGAATCATCTATGGGCCTCTCTGGACTCCCATATCGCCTGATCTCCTGGCCAGTGGCCCCAACTCGCCAGCGACGGCTTGCAGCACACGCCATCTCTTTCAAGATCACTGATCGCGGCGCGCGTCACCACTTCCACACTGTCGAGGGCATGGATGCGCTCGACAAGTAGCGCGACATCGTCCCCGCGAGATCGGCACGGCGCACCAGCATGCCGACTTTGACACCTTGGCTACCTAAATAGACAGCAGTCTGACCGGCCGAATTGCCTGCAGCGACCAATGCCAATTCCTGATTGGTGCGCAACTTTGCTTCTATCGGCGACGCCAAGTAGGGCACGCTTGACGATTCGAAGGTTTCGAGGCTTCCGACATCGCGCCGACGCGTCGCGGATGCGCTGGATATTCTCGCCCTTCGCGGCATTCCTGAGCGCGTTGCTTCTGGGCGCAACGCGGAGTGCCGCGAGCGATCAAATCTTTTGCAATTGCTGAATCAAAAGTCGTTTTCGAAGAGTCAAAACGCTCTTGGCTACCCGACCTCCGGCCGACGGTTGGCACCGCTCTTGCTTCGCCAATTGCAATAAAACTGCGAATACCACGTGGATGCGCGGCGCCTTGTGTCCAAAAAGACGAGGTTGCTCGATGTTTGAACCAGAGAAAGCTCATTTCCTCGGGGTTATAGCCGTCGCGCTTGCCACCGGGATTTCGGCTTTGGTCGCCGGCCCGGTACGAGGCGAAACAGTATTGCGGATCGCGATGACCGCCGCCGATATTCCCGATTGGCGCGGCCAGCCCGATCAAGGCTTCGAGGGAAATCGCTTCGTCGCTTATTCGCTCTATGACCCACTGGTCGGCTGGGATTTGTCGAGGAGCGACAAGGAAGTGGGCGTTCGACCAGCATTGGCCAACAAATGGTATGCCGACCCCAACGATGCCAAGAAGTGGGTCTTTGAGTTGCGCGAGGACGTGAAGTTTCATGACGGCTGCGCCTGGAATGCGGACTCGGCGGTATGGAATTTCGAGCGATTGCTTTCCGAGAAACATCCGGCTTTCGCGCCGTTCAACTTCGCGCGCGCCCGCGCACGCACCAACAACATCGAGCGCGTCGAGAAGATTGGCGACTACAAGATCGCGATCCACACAAAGACGCCGGAGTCGCTGTTTTACTACAACATGCCGTTCCTGTTCATGTTGTCGAAGTGCGCGCTGGACAACGCCGGCAACGACTACAATGTCTATGCCAAGGCGCCGGCCGGAACGGGACCCTATAAGTTTGCGAGCGTGGTCCCTCATGAGCGCCTTGAGCTCGTGAAGAACGCCGACTATTGGGACAAGAAGAGGATTCCAAAGCACGACCGGTTGGTGCTGTTGCCGATGCCGGAGGTAACGACGCGCGTCGCTGCGTTGATGTCCGGCCAGGTCGATTTCATCGAGGCGCCGTCGCCGGATACGATTCCCGCGCTGAAGTCGGCCGGGATGACGATCGTCACCAATGCCTATCCGCACACGTGGCCCTATTTGCTGAATGCCGCGCGCGGCCCCTTCAAGGAACTGAAGGTTCGCCAGGCCGCCAATTACGCGATGAATCGCGGCGAGATGGTCGATCTCTTGTCCGGCCTTGCCGTGCCGAGCTACGGCATCTTCATTCCGGCGCAGAAGTGGTACGGCAAGCCATTTGAATATGCTTACGATCCGAAGAAGGCGACCGCGCTGCTCAAGGAGGCCCGCTGCTATCCTTGCGAAATCTTCATCGCGATCTCGACATCCGGTTCCGGTCAAATGCAGCCGTTACCGATGAACGAGCTCGTCAAGGAGCAACTCGAGGCGGTCGGCTTTAGAGTCAAGTTCGCCACGCTTGATTGGAATTCGCTGATCGACATCTTCTTCAAAGGCCAATCGTATTTTCCCTACGACGGCGTCAATTTCTCGATGGGAGCCACGGATCCCCTGAGCTTCGTCAAGAGCACCATGTCGGACTACAATTCGCCCGTCGGGTCCAACTGGGGCTGGTACTCCAATCCTGAAGTGGACGCGCTCGGCAAGATGGTGCTGTCAAGCTTCGACCCGGCTGTTCAAGATGCACTCGTCACCAAGATCCACGAGCTCGTCGTACGCGATGCGCGCACCCTGTTCATCGTCAGCGATCTCAATCCGCGCGCCATGTCGCCGAAAGTGAAGGGGTTCGTACAGGCTCAGAGCTGGTTCCAAGACATTACGCCGATTTACATCACCGATAAGTAACGAAATCAAAAGGGTCTTGGATCGTCACGGGTCCTCATAGCCAGAGGAGCGCTGCGACAGAAGGAAAACTCGCCTGATGTGGTACTACGCCATTCGCAGAATCTTGTTCGCCGTCCCAATTGCCCTCGGTGTCAGCGTGATCTGCTTCGCTCTCGTCTATCTTGCTCCGGGCGATCCGATCCAATCGCTCATCCCGCCGGACGCGACGCCGGAGGATGTCGCTCAAATCAAGCGGCTCTACGGCTTCGACCGGCCGGTACCGGTCCAGTACCTGACATGGCTAAAGCGCGCTGCGAGCGGCGATCTCGGACTATCCCTGCAGACCGGGCGTCCCGTGGTGAACGAAGTCATGACGGCGCTGTCGAATACGATCGTCATCTCGGCAGGCGCCGTGCTGATCGCGTTCTCGCTCGCTTTCGTGATGGGGACCTTTGCAGCTTACCACATTGGGCGGCCGACCGACCGTTTGGTAACCTCGGCCGCCGTCATTGGCGTCAGCATTCCCAACTACTGGCTCGGCGTCGTGCTGGTCATAATCTTCGCGGTGAAGCTCGGCGTCCTGCCTGCCACGGGCATGGGATCCAAGGGCTCGACCGGCTTCAGCCTGCTCGACTGGGAGCAGGTCAAATATGCGATCCTACCGGTCCTTACCATGGCGGTGGTACCGCTCGGCATCATCATGCGTACGACGCGCTCGGCGGTGGCCGATGTGCTCAACCAGGATTTCGTCGAGATGTTGCGCGCGAAGGGCCTGGGACCGGTCGCCGTCCTCAAGCACGCGATCCGCAATGCGTTGCCGCAGGTGCTGACCGTAATGGGCTTGCAGTTCGGTTACCTGGTCGGGGGCTCGATCCTCGTCGAGACTATCTTTACCTGGCCCGGTACCGGATTCCTCATGAGCAAGGCCATTCTGACGCGCGACGTGCCGTTGCTTCAGGGCGCGATCCTGGTGCTCGCGCTGGCCTTCGTCTTCATCAATCTGGTGGTCGACCTCGTCCAGGCTGCCGTCGATCCCCGTATCAAGCGCGCCTGATCGAGATGATGAGCAATGTGGGCATGGTCGCGGCTGGCGCTGGCGAGATCACAAATGATCTCTCCGGACCCGCGGTGCGCGGCTACTGGAAAACCGTCGCATATCGACTGCGCTACGACTACGTCGCGATGTTCTTCCTTTCGCTCATTCTTGTCATCGCCCTGCTTGCGATCATGGCGCCACTGGTCGCGCCATTCGACCCGACCAAATCGAGCCTGATCAACCGTATGAAGCCGATCGGCTATCGCGATTTTCTGCTCGGAACCGACGAGCTCGGGCGTGACATGTTGTCTCGACTGCTGTGGGGTGGCCGGGTGTCGTTGATGATGGGGCTCGGACCGGTTGTCCTTGCCACGATAGTCGGTGGATTCATGGGCGTGGTCGCCGGCTTCGTCGGCGGCCTCGTGAACATGGCGATCATGCGAACGATGGACGTTTTCTACGCCTTCCCGTCGGTGCTGCTGGCAGTCGCGATCTCCGGGACGTTCGGCGGCGGAACGGTGAACGGCCTCATGGCGCTCTCGCTGGTGTTCATCCCGTCGATGTGCCGCGTCGCAGAGTCGGCAACAACCCAGGTCAGGAGCCTCGATTTCGTCGAGGCGGCGCGCGCCAGCGGTGGCGGGACCTTATCGATCATCATCCATCATGTGCTGGGCAACGTGCTGGGACCGGTTCTCATCTACGCCTCAAGCCTGATCTCGGTGTCGGTGATCCTCGCGTCCGGCCTGTCGTTCCTCGGCCTCGGTGTCGAACCGCCGACACCGGACTGGGGCCTCATGCTTTCGACGCTACGCTCCGGCCTCTACGTCCAGCCTCTCGTCTGTGCGCTGCCGGGCGTCGCCATTTTTATTACTTCTCTCTCATTCAATCTTGTCAGCGACGGCTTGCGCCGCGCCATGGACGTGAAGCTCTGAGACAGCCCTCGCAAGGCAAAGGGATGACCTCGCTCGCAGATCCGGCCCGTCCGAAGCTCGCAGTGGCTTCCGCCCAGGAGCCGCGAGATCGCGGCGGCATGATGCAGCCCATGCTGATCGCCAAGAGCTTGAAGAAATACTTCCCGATTCATGGCGGCGCGCTGCGGCGAAGAGTGGGTCAAGTGCAGGCGGTCGACGACGTGAGCTTCTCCGTGCGCAAGGGCGAGACGCTCGGGATTGTCGGTGAGTCCGGCTGCGGGAAATCGACGTTGGCGCGCCTGCTCATGCATCTCATACCGAAAGATTCGGGCGAGTTGGTGTTCGACGGCGATCCGGTTGGCAACTGGCGCGGGCTGCCGCTTTCCGTGCTGCGGCGTAGCATGCAGATGGTGTTCCAAGACAGCTACGCGTCACTTAACCCGCGTCTTCCGATCGAAAAGACGATCACCTATGGTCCGCGCGTCCACGGCACGACCCGCGCCGACGCCAAGAAGCAGGCTCGCGATCTGCTCGACAAGGTCGGATTGCCGCCCGACTTGTTCGGCGCACGTTATCCTCACGAACTCTCGGGCGGTCAGCGGCAACGGGTCAATATCGCGCGCGCACTTGCGCTGAACCCGCGCATGCTGATCCTCGATGAAGCGGTCTCGGCGTTGGACAAATCGGCTGGGGCCCAGGTCCTTAACCTGCTCGGCCACCTCAAGCGACATTTCAATCTAACCTATCTGTTCATTTCGCATGACCTTGGGGTCGTGCAATATATCTCCGACCGCGTACTCGTGATGTATCTCGGCGAAATAGTCGAGGTCGGGCCGGTTGACTCGATCTACAGCGCACCGCGCCACCCCTACACAAAGGCGCTACTGGATTCCCGGCTCGCCATGAATCCTGACGGACGCAAAGACGAAGCTCCGATCACTGGCGATCCTCCCAATCCAATCCATCTGCCGAGTGGATGCCGCTTCGCGGCTCGCTGCCCCTTCGTCGAGGGGATCTGCGAGGTCAGGGCGCCGAAGCTCGGCAGCGGCCCGCCCGATGGGCATCTCGTCTCGTGCCACATGGCTGACCCGGGGTCGGGACACCGCCGGGCAGGGCAACAACAAATTGATGCCCTGTCTCGTTCATCTGCAATGTAGGCGGGATGCGAAAGGACCCCATACGCCATGGCGCTTGATCACGCCAAGCCCCTCGTCGAGGTCAGAGACCTCGCCGTCAAATTCGTCAGCCGCGAGGCGACGACTCACGCTGTGCGCGGCGTCACGTTCGACCTCATGCCGGGCGAAGTGCTTTGCGTCATCGGCGAATCCGGCTCCGGCAAGTCGGTGACCATGCGGGCCCTGATGCATTTGCTGCCGCCCGGGCGTGCGGTGGTGTCGGGCTACGTGCGCGTCGGCGAGCACCTCATCCTTGCCATGAACGACCGTCAGCTTCGTGACATCCGCGGTTCCCTGATCTCAATGGTCTGCCAGGAGCCGATGACTGCGCTCGATCCGGTCTATACCGTTGGCGATCAGATCGCCGAGACGGTGATGCGTCACGAGGGCTGCCCGAAGCGGACGGCGCTTGAGCGCGCGCTCGAGTTGCTTCGCATGGTGAAGGTCCCATCCCCCGAACGCCGGCTCACGGCCTATCCGCATGAACTGTCCGGCGGCTTGCGCCAGCGCGCCTTGATTGCAGTGGCGCTGTCGTGCCGACCCAGCCTGCTGCTCGCCGATGAGCCAACGACGGCGCTCGATGCCACCGTCCAGATCCAGGTCCTTGTGCTGCTTCGCAAACTGCAACAGGAGCTGGGAATGGGCGTCATCATCGTCACCCACGATATCGGTGTCGCTGCCCAGATCGCGGACAAAGTGGCCGTCATGTATGCTGGACTCATCGTCGAATACGGACCCGTTACCGACGTGCTGATGCGCCCAAGCCACCCCTACACATCCGCGATGCTCGCCTCGACTGTCGACGGCCAGCCGCGCGGACGCAGCATCGAAGCGATTCCCGGCAGCCCTCCGGATCTTCGGCGCCCGATCCTCGGCTGCAGCTTCGCATCCCGCTGCAAATTTGCGATTGCGAGCTGCCGGCAAACCCTGCCGACGCCAGTGGCCGTCAACGACGATCAATACGCTTGCTGCATTCGCGCCCGGGACCTAACCGAAACGGCGGAAGTGGCAATAGTTTGAAACTTGATGAACCGATGGAGGGAGAAGAATGGATGCCAGGAACAGCAGCAAGAAAGTGCGGATTGCACATCTGTCGGGACCGACGGCAACCATCCAGAATACGCCGCCGCTGGTCACGTCGAACAAGGCACGCGTCAAGCGTGGCTTGCCATTACTCGAGGATGTGGATGGCGAACCCTTGCCGTACGATCCGCTGCGGCCTCAGCGTCTCGCGGCTTCGGCAAAGGTCTATGTTGAGCAATTCTCCGCTCACCCGCTGGAATCCGACGTTGCCGAACTCTATGGGCCGCCGGACGGCTACATCGGTGTCGATGGCGTTTTCCGCAAGGAACGGCAGAACGGGAGCGACAAGGCCGTCTACGAGATCGAGTTGAAGCCGGAAGACGGCTTGTACCCTCTGCCCTACATGGCGGTTCAGATCGACGGAAAAGCGTGGGAGGAGGAATGCACTTTTCCGGGGTCTCCCATAGGCCGCCAGGGCTTTTTCCCCGATGGATCGCGCAGCTTCGAGGAAATCGATCGCTTCTCGATCGGCGTCGAAGGCACCGCTAGCCTGCTGTCTTCCATCGCAAGAGTCGACTTCTATCGCGGCGTGCCCCCGAGCGGCTTCACCAAAGGCCTGCCGGCCCATCTGCGCCGCGATAAGGGCGAGGGTGACATCCCGCCGGAAGTGCGCGGCAAGGATTTCTACGGATATAAGCCCTTTCACTTGGCATCAGCGCCGCCCCGGCCGGCCCTCGCGAAGGCGACTAACGACATGCAAGCGCTGGTATCGAGCGGCGACTATGATGGCGTGATCTGGACCCAGGGCAGCCCTCAAGTCGAAGAGAGCGCGTACTGGTTCAACCTCCTGATCGACACGACGTTGCCGATTTGTGGCAATGCCGCACAGCGCCCGCAAGGCCAGATCAGCGCCGACGGGCCGGCGAACATCGTGGACTCCGCCCGATTCATCCGCTCGCGCGTCTGGGCGGACGAGCACGGCCGCAACCGTTGCGGTGTCGTGGTGATCCAGGAGCAGCAGCTCTTTGCTGCGCGGGAGGTCGCCAAGGTCGATGCGCGGCCGGGCGGCTATATCGCGGCCGGAGGCCACGGCGGCATCCTCGGAAATGTAAGCCACACCGGTCGGCTGGCACTCACCTATCTGCCAGCATACAAGCACACCTACCTGTCGGACCTGAAAATCACCACTTTGCCGACCGTGGTGAAGGCAGTGAAAAAAGGGCCGAAAGGCATCGAAACGGTCGAGATCACCGTGAGGAACGCTCAAGGCAAACTGCTGGCCGATGCCATTCCGGTCGTCTCGATCGTGACCGACGGCAGCTACTCTGGAATGGACTATGGAGACAACCCCGCGCTCGAAGTCGATTTGATCGCGTCGATCGAGCACAAGCTCGGCCTCGGCATGCTGACGGGATTCGTCATCCAGGGCTTGGTGCCGTATGGTTCGACACCGTCGCAAGCACGCCATAGGCTGATGCTCAAGGCTGCGTTCAGCGGCATCCCGGTCGCCAAGGTGGGACGCGGCACTCCCATGGGCTTTGCCGACCCGCACGAGTTTCAGATCGCGGCCACAAATCTCACTGCGACCAAGGCTCGGCTCTTGCTGATGGCCTCTCTGCTGAAGTTCGGGAGCCTACCGGCGGCGAAGGATCCGGACAAACCAACGACAGAGGAGCTGGACGCTACCCGCAAAGCCGTCGGCCAATATCAGTCGGTTTTCAATGCCCATTGATTGACAGTCGGCGAGCTTTCTGCCTGCTTTTCTCCCTCGACATATCATCAAGCACGAGCAGAATATCTGATCAACGGAGAACCTCATGGAAACGTCGTAAATTCTTGG
>JASHRR010001500.1 GCA_030037185.1 Xanthobacteraceae bacterium
GCTGCCGTCGGGCGCGGATGGGGTCCCAACGTCATTTTCGGTCGATGGCGAACAGTACGTCGCCGTCACAACAGGTTGGGACCTTGACGCCCGAGGCGTTCAGACCGGGCTTGAGAATGTCGGCGCGGCGCCAAGGGCTGCGGTGGCTCAGGGCGGCACCATCCTCGTCTTCAAGCTCCAGTGATCAATCATCGGCCAGGGGCCTGCACCCGATCGAGGCGTCCGCCCGCGATGAGTGCGCCGGCGCCAAGGCTGCCGAGCAACAGAGGTCCACATGACACAGCGTTCTTCGACCCCTTCGGAAGCTCTCGAATCCACCTCGCGTCGCGGCGTCTTTCTCGCCGCGGCCGAGCTGGGCGCCGCCGGCTTAGGCGCGGCGTTGGCCGCCCCGGCCAAAGCCGCAGGCGCGACCGGTTCGGCGCTCGCGTGGGAAACGCAACTGCTCCACGCCAGCGAAGTCACGGGTGGCTAGGCCTTGAACGCCATTGATCATCAGGAAAAATACCTGAGCACCGTCTTCGGCTTCTTCGGCATCACGGATATCCGGTTCGTCCGCGCTGAGGGCGTCAATGTGAGCGCGGAGCAGCGGCAGAAGGCAATCGCCGACGCAGAGCGCAACGTCGTCGAACTCCTCGCAGCTTGACCGGGCAAGTTAGCATCAGCGCCCCGGCTTGCCGACCGAGATCAAATTTTGGGAAAGTCGGCCAGCGAACTGGGAAGCACAAGGTGTCTTCCCCGGAGGATCCTTGCGTCAGTCGCGAGCGCAACATCGGCCATTTCGTCGCTTGAACTGGCGTGCGTCGCGGCGGGCCTAATCACCTCGTTTGATCCAGCGCTGGGCAGCCTCGGCCGTGTCGGCAGGGGTTCTGTTAAAGGCAATCCGGCTCTGCGGCGCCAGCGTGTGAACGAGATTGATGATCTTTTCGAAAAGCAGCAGCCGCTCCGGTGATGCTCGAAGCCCGGCGCCGATCACGATGCAATCGAACGTTCTTGACCTCAAAACGCTCTCCACGGTCTGCTCCGCGCTCTCACCAAGGTCAACCAGGCACCCTTCCGCTTCATAGCCCAACGCCCGCAAACGTTCGATCTGGGCGTCGATGTGGGCGCGAACGAGCTCCGGCGTGAGGCCCGGAAGTGCGCTGAAGTCTCCGAAGATCGGATCAATCCCGATGCCGAGAATGCGTGGCTTTGGGTGTATCACCGAGTTCATTCGCCTCGTCCTGTGAGTTGGCAAGACCGTTGTCAGGGGTAGGCGCAGGAAAGGGCGAGGTGTTCACCACCCAAGCCACCGGGCTCACGATGGGTCGTACCTTTCATTGTCCGCGGTCAGTGTCATTGTGGGCTAGTTCCGCGATTGCCGTCCAATCCGATGTCGCACGCACGTGCGCCCAATAGCATAGTTCTCGGCACCTGCGGAGGCCGCCTGTGCGCGTTCCTGGGTTGGGATGGGTGAGTGCCGGGCTGAGGGCGCGCCTGGGCGGGCGAGCGTCATTAGGTATGGGCGGCAGGAGTTGCAGGCCAAGGCTGAAGGCCAGTTACCGGGCATCGTGTCGGCATATTTTCTCCCGGCAATGAAAATCAATCCTCTTCCGGCCGGGTTCGTCGCCCCCCTCACCCGGTTGAAGCTCCGAAACCGCCGGTCGGCACCGATTGGTCCACGAAATCAAACATGAGGCTACCGGCTTATCGTGCGTCGGGACGGCCCCGCAGCGAGGCTCTACAGCCGCAACGCCTACGACTGGACTGTGCGACTGGCGGCGTGCAGCTGCCTCCGAAGCGGATCAAGGCCAAGAGCCTCGTGGTCGACGGCGAGGGGATCGTGTGGGGGCCCGGCAGCCTGTCACGATTCGATGACACAAGACCCAGAGCGGACATTGGGCAACGGAACATTTCCGTCACGAGAACGGGAGAGATGGCTCGTCCGGTCCACCGAGCCATCAAGCCACCGTGTTCCATTGCCAATTGCAGTCTCTCGTCGGTTCATTGCGAGGGTCGCTTGGACGCGCCGTGGTGCTCGTCGCGTAGAAAATCTACCAAGGCCTTGAGCGCTGGCCGCATCTGACGGCGGCTCGGATAATAAAGGAAAAATCCCGTGACCGGAGTTGGCGCCCATTGCTCGAGAACGGTCGTAAGCTTGCCGTCGCTGAGGTCCGATGCGATGAATGGGAGGAGCGTCTGTACAAGTGCAAGGCCTTCAACGGCGACCCGGCGGGCCAGCGATCCTGAATTAACTACCAACCGTCCCTCGACGTGAACTTCCAAATCGCGGCGTTTGACCCGAAAACGCCATGGCAAGTAGGTGCCGCTCGCAAATCGGATACGAATGCAATCGTGCGCGACTAGGTCCTTCGGCGATTTGGGCTTGCCGCGTTGCGCGAAATAACGGGGCGACCCGGCGACGACGAGCGGCAGTTCGTCGGTAACGCGCACCGCAATCATGTCGCGTTCGATCCGCTCGCCGATACGAATGCCGGCATCGAAACGCTCAGCGACGATGTCGGTCAGAGCCTCGTTGAAGGACAAGTCCAGAGAAATTTCGGGATATTGCGCGAGAAACCGCGGAATAACCGAGCCGAGAAAACAATCGGCCGCCGGCGGCGGCGCTGTGAGGCGCAATAAAAAGGCCGGCCTGCCGCGGAATTCATTCGCCGACTCCAGCGCCGATTGGTACTCGTCAAGTACCGGGCGAAGCCGCTCGAGGAGACGTTCGCCCGCCGCGGTCGGTGCAACCGACCGCGTCGTCCGGTCGACCAGCCGCACGCCGAGGCGTTCCTCGAGGTTACGAACCATTTCGCTTACCCGCGGCAGCGATAAGGCCAGCTGCTTGGCCGCCTTGGTGAAGCTCTTCAGCTCAACGACAGCGATCAAAGGCGGTCGTTTCGGCAAGGCACGGTGCGTGCATTGGCGTGCCCATTATTCGGAAAACCGGAATAGCCCATGAGGATTATTGCAGCTTACCGATCAGCCCCGCGCGCGTCATTACTGCAGGTTGGCAGGAAGCGACCCATTGGAGAGTGTGCCATGCCTTACGTCTCGAAGATTCGCAGTACCAGCAGCGCCGTCGTGATGGTTTTGCTGACGACATTGCTGTGTGTCACAACAAAAGCGCAGGCCCAGAACCTGCCACCGCTTGAAACGCATCTCAATCCGAGCGAAACCGCGCTTATTCTCGTCGATTTCCAATATCCGTTCACGAATCCGGCGGGCGACAGTTACGGCGCAGTGAAAAATGAGGTTGAAGGTGGGATGCTGGATCGGACCGTCAAGTTGGTCAAGAAAGCGCGTGAGCTCGGCGTTTGGGTCATCCACGTTACTGAGGGGTATACGAGTGATTATCGCGAGCTCGACCCCACCAATCCTGGCGGTTTTCATCGGTTCGGAATTCTAGGGCAGGCCTTTAAGACCGGGACGCCGACAGCGGCTTCCTATCCTCCGCTCGATCCGGGACCGAATGATAACGACCTGTTTTTGGCGCCGCGTATCCAGACTTCGGCTTTTGGCGGAACCGGCTTGAATGAGATTCTTCGGTCACGCGGGATCAAAAACATCGCAGTTGCCGGGTTTACCACCGACGTGTGCGACTATGCGACAGTGACGAACGGCTATGATCTTGGCTACCACGTCTATGCGCTGAAGGACTCCATGGCGGGGTATACTCAACCGCTGTCTGAGATGATGCTGAAAACCGTGTACTCCTTGTGGTCGAAGGTTCTCAGTAATGATGATTTCATTGCCATAGTGTCGGCAGATAAAAAGGCAAGCCGCTAGCCCTTGTCCTTTATCGGGACCTCGTAAGGTCAAAAAAACCGGAACGCTCTAGAATCTCTCGGTTATCAACCCGTAAGGTCAAAAAACTAAAACGACTGATAGGACGGTCAGTTGTCCACGGCCAGCATAGCGGTGTCAAAGGCGTTCCGGTTTCTTTTTGGGGCGATCGCCACCACAAGGGATCGGCGCAAAGAGGCCGTTATGGATGGGCGCGCATGCTGGCCTACATCACAGGGACGGTGGACAAAGAGCTGCTGGCCCGGAACGAATATCTGGCTACCGAAAACCGCATCCTGAAAGACCGGCTGAAAGGCCGAGTGATGCTCTCGGACGCCGAGCGAGCCACGCTCGGCGAGATTGGTCATCGCCTGGGTCGTTCTTGCCGAGGTCGCAGCCGTCGCCCGGTCGGACACGATCCTTGTGCCTACCGTAAACCCAAAACAGCTGTCGATCGCCTGCGAATCGGTCGATAATCACGGCGATGGGCGATGTC
>JASHRR010001501.1 GCA_030037185.1 Xanthobacteraceae bacterium
GCTTTCGGCAACGCCGGGAGTGACGCTTTCGGCTGTATCTTGACCTACATCGGCCCGCAATAGCGACGAGCGCTGAAGAAGAGGCCGTCCATCCGCACCACTGGAAGGATTATGGAGGCCGGGGGCAACCCCGGCCTCTTTCGCGAGTCCTTGATGTCGAAGTTGCGAGACAGCGATCAGTGGATGACCCTTAAAGGTTGTCACGAGCGGCGACCATAGATGGCGATCGCTTCGGATAGGGGCGAGCCTCGCGGCCCCGCCCCGCCCACACCGCCGTACCTGCGGGTCCGTTTACGGCGGTTCGAGAAGTTACGCTAGCGCGCTTCGAATAAGGACGGGAGACCGAGCGATTTGAAGTGGGCGTTGGAAAGCCCATCAGAGAGGGCTTTGCTCCAGGCGAAGCTCCAGGGGGCCACGGCCGCGAGCGGCCGTGTTAATTAAGCAGTGCCCCTAACCCGGGCTAAGACTCGCAGGGCGAGGCACGACAGCGACGTGGTGTTTTCCGCTGCCTCCACGCGCGTAGTCGCACCCGAGACCCAGCGAGTGAGGGCGGCCCCGCGCGCCTGCTCTGGGGATTTGGCCGTGGGCGGGCCACAGCTGGGTGACGGCCGGCGTCCGAAAATCTTGACAATTCTGAAAACACACACAACAGCAATCGGCCCGAACTGCGCGGGCCGGTTAAGGGATGTCCGAACGCGCTATCCAGCGCTGGCGACTAACCTACTCGGCTACTGCTTCGGTGAAGATCGCCTTGCCGTTCGGAGTCTGCGAGTACCAGTCGGTAAAGCGCAAAACCTGAAAACCGCCGGCATCGCCGACGATCCAGAGATTCAACTGGTGCCCTTTCCCATCAGCGGCAGGAACTTTGACAAAGCGCGCCAAACCAGCTTGTTTTTCGACGGTTCGATCGACGCCCGGTGACCAGCTACCGGATCCAGGAAGAAAGGCCGTTCGCGGAGCCGGCCCCTTCCAGTACGCGATCTCTGCAGGGTGGAGGGGATCGCGAATGTCGTAAACGCGGGTGCCAGCACCTCTTGAACCGCAAGCGGCCGTCGTCGGATTTATCGGACGGTCTACAGCGCATCTTTCGGTGGAGTAGTCGAGGGGTCCGCCGCCGACCTCCGGAGGCTCGGCAAGGAATTTCGTGCAGTTCTTGGGGTCATGGACCTCGAGCATGATCTTGGAGACGATTCTCGGGTTCGTCTCGTCGGTTATGTCGATGACATTCGAATACCCGTACGGTGACGCTCCTCGGGCACATGCCGCCGCCAGCCGGCCGACTCCTGCTTGCCCGCCGGACTCGTCGGTACTGATCAGGTACGAGCGCCCGTGGGAGAAGAATGGGAGCATCTGTTCGGCTTGCCCTTGATCATCCCAGAAGAGCCTGCTGATAATTCGGATTTGTGGATTGGGGAGACGCAACTGAATGTCGCTCACGTCCAGGATCACTAGCCCGTCCGGTCCGAACGAAGAATTGTTCGGCGGCGCGCCGAAGTTGCCCGGTTGGCCGGCGTACAAACGTGTGCCGTCGTTGTTGGTGTTGACGTCGTGGGGCCGACCATCACCGGTGAACGTCCAGTTAAGGAGCCACTTGGCATCGTACGGATTGGTCACATCGATAATCGGCAGGATGCCGCCGACGCCCCGAAACTGCTGACCAACGTAGTACGTCTTTCCGTCGTCGGCCCAGCCACCCATGTGAGCAAAGCTATTGGGCACCGTGATGCTGGACGCCAGCCTCGGGTGGGCGCAGTCCCCGCTTAGGTCATAGACCGCGAAATTCGGCCCGTTACTTTGCGCCAGCCCGAGGAGTCCGCGCTGTTCGTTCACCTTGTTGTTTTCGTGCGGGCTGAGCCCCGCCGGAGTATCGGCGAGGTACGCGGTCGCCTGTGGATTCGTCGGATCCGAAGCATCGATCACCACGATACCGGGGTGCGCCTGCAGCGGGTTATTTTCCGTTGCCATATAGACGCAATGATCAAAGTATGACGGCCCGTCCTGCGAAAAGGCCCCCTCCCCGCGGAACTGGCCAACGAGCTCGAGATTGCAGTTGTAGCCGAGTTCCGAGTCGCCGCTCGCGCGTTCCTGCGAAGTGGTCTGGCCCTGCAAACCGCTTTCGGTGCGATCCGAAGGGCCGCATTGGGCCTTGGGCACCGGTCCCATTGATCCGATCTCGTTGGCCCGTTTGCCCCCGGCGTCGGCGAAGGCCGAATTGTTGAACAAAAGACCCAGCAACAAGACAGTTGAAGTTGCTAATCTGCTGACTAGAAGCCCCTTGTGCATTGTTTCCTCCTCAATAGGCAAAGCATTCAGCGGGGCGACGTCCCTGTGAGTCAGTAGCCCGCTGAAGCCACGTTCTCGGGCTTCTTTTCCGGCACCTTGGAATGGACGTATGGAGCTGCAACCTTAGCCACCTAGGCGAAACGCGGACGGGTGGCTCTGATATCGAGTACGTACTCGAGCGGTGTTTGGCCGGGAAATATCGACCGCCGCCTGCAGCTGAGCCATTAGCGTTTCCCTCAAGGTCGGTATCTTTAGCTTATTCGGGGTACCCTTTTCATCCCCCCGGTTTTGCGCCCAGGTGCCATCTATTTTGCTCATGTGATTCATCTACTTTCACCATAATCCAGGCCTTGTCGAAACGCCACAGCGCGTGTCTCTCTACCGCCGTTGAGCGTACGGCACCAGGAGTGGTGGCATGGTGGACGCGAGGACGTCGCGTCGAGAAGGCGCCAGCCGACGCGAAGCGAAGCGCCGGCGGCGGGCATGGGCGCAGACGACCGAGGTTCGATACGGCCGCGGCCCCACTGCGGCCAGTAGCGCGCCATCAATGAGCGTGTTGCAACTGGAGACGCGGCGATGAGCGAAAGGACAAGCCGGGCAAGTGCCTACGTCGCCGACACATTGGCTGGCGGCGCTTGCGGCCCTGCATTACACTGCGAACCACCACTGGGAGGATGCCGTCATGAAAGCCGTCCGACTCGCCGCCGCTTGCATTTTCGTCGCAGCAGCCGGCATAGTTCCGATGATCGTGCACGGCCAGACCGCGCTGCCGGGCGCCAGCACAAAAGGCACCTGGACCCAGAAGACCCCGATGATCACGGCCCGCTCCGAGGTCTCGCTCGCGGAGGTCGGCGGCAAGGTTTATGTCATAGGCGGCGGCATCAACGGCACCTCGGTCCCGCACAATGAGGAGTACGACATTGCCACCGACAAATGGCGGGTGCGCTACCCCATGCCGCGAGGACTCGACCACATGGGCGTCGCGGTGGTGAACGGCAAGATCATAACAGTAGGCGGCTTCGTCGGTGCGGGGGTGCACCGGGACGGCCAGCCGGCGGTGTTCGAATATGATCCGAAGACCGATATATGGCGCGCGCTCGCCCCGCTGAAAATCGGCCTCGGCTCGGTAGGCGCCGTCGCGCTCAACGGCAAAGTCTACGCCATCGGCGGGCGCACGCCGGCGGGCGAGACTGTCGCCACCAACCAGGTCTACGATCCCGCGACCAATACCTGGACCGCGCTTGCACCGCTGCCCAAGGCCCGCGACCACATGGCCGTCGTCGCGGCCGAGGGAAAAATCCACGCCATCGGCGGTCGCTTCACGAACTCCGGCGATCGCACCGACATGCACGACATCTATGATCCGGTCACCAACACCTGGACCTCGGGGCCGCCGCTGCCGACCGCGCGCAGCGGCCTCGCCTATGCGTACTACAAGGGCATGGCGATCGTGCTTGGCGGCGAATTCCCGCAGGAAAAAAGAACCTTTACGGAAAACGAAGGGTTCGACGTCAAGGCCAATACGTGGCGCACGCTGGCGCCGATGCCGCAGGGCCGCCACGCCGCCGGCGCCACCAGCGACGGCAACAACCTCTATGTGGGCGGCGGCTCGTTCCTGCCAGGCGGCATGGGGGGCGGCCCGACCGGAGAGCTGATGGCGTTTAGCCTGCCGTAACGTTTTTTGTCGTCCTGCTCGCGGCGACGCGATTGGCAAACGCCGTCAGAGGGAGCCAGCGCTTGCGGTGAAGACCGCCCGAGCCGTACTCGCTGCCCCGACCCTCGTGTTACAATCCAAAGACAAACAGCACTGTCGCCTGACGCTGATCCTTCAGTTCCGGTGTGTTGACCAGCCTTGATCGGCCGGCGCTCGACGGCCCTGACGCGATCGCAACATATTGCTTGCCGTTGACCTCGAAGGTCATCGGCGGTGCCGTGAAACCTGAGCCGACGTTGATTTTCCATAGTTGTTCGAGTGTGGTGTCGTCAAATGCGGCGACGGTGCCGTCCAATAAGCCGACAAAGACCAGTCCCCCGCCGGTCGACAGCGCGCCGCTGTAGTTCGGATAACGCAGGTGCGCGTTCTTCTTCACTTCGCCGGTCAGCGGATCGATGGCGGTCAGATTGCTTTCATAGCGTTCGGAGTTCTTGAACGAGCCGCCGCTCCAGCCGGTCGTTTTGCTGTGCTTGGCGGTGTCGCTCGCGATCTCCTCGCAGTTGGAGAGCGCCGGTATGTACATGAGCTTGGTCTTTTGACTAAAGGAGGACGGCCAGTAATTGTTGCCGCCGGCATGGCCTGGGCAAACCTGCTTGGCGCCCTCGGTCGGATTGTGATTGGCCAGCGTCGAGTAGACCTGGATATCTCTGGCGGGATCGTAATCGACGGGCTTGCCGGTCTTCTGGTCGATGCCCTTGGTCCAATTGACCTCCATATAGGGCCTCGCCATCACCATCGCGCCGTTCGCACGCTCCATCGTGTAAAGGAAGCCGTTGCGGGCAGAATGCGTGATGAGTTTGCGGGACTGGCCGCCGACCTCGCCGTCGATAAGAATATGTGTACCAACCTCGTCGAAGTCCCACATGTCACCGGGGGTGAATTGGAAATACCAGTTCATCTTGCCAGTGTCGGGATCCCAGGAGATCGCGCTGTTGGTGTAGAGGTTGTCGCCAGGCCGATAGGTCGGGTCATACATCGGGACGGGGTTGCCGGTGCCCCAGATCGTCTGATTGGTGGCCGCGTCGTACGTGCCAGTGACCCACATAGCGCCGCCGCCGGTCTGCCAGGCGCTGTTCTTGTCCTTCCAGGTTTCGCTGCCGGGCTCGCCGGGTGCCGGGATCACGTATTTCTGCCAGAGCCGCTTACCGCTCTTGGCATCAAGGCCAGCGATCCAATCGCGCACGCCTTGATCGCCGCCGGCTGCGCCGACGATGATCTTGTCCTTAATGGCGAGCGGTGCTGAGGAAAGCTCGACCTCGGGGGTATCCGCGAACGTGGATTCCCATGCGACTCGTCCACTCTCCTTGTCGGTCGCGATAATGCGCGGCGGCTCGGCGGCAGCGGTCACGACGAGATTGCCCCACATGGTGGCGCCGCGGTTGCGCGATTGCTTCTGCTGTTTCGGGTCCATGCGCCAGACGATACGGCCGCTATCCCCGGAGGTGCCGTCAATCTTATAAAGGACGCCCCACGAGTCGGTAATATAGAGGAAGCCGTCCTCCGCGAGCGGGGTGGCCTGTATCCACTCATTACCGGCCCCACCGCCCAGAGGTACCGCATAGGCGAGCTTGAGGCCCTTGACGTTGTCTTTGTTGATGCGCGCGAGGGGCGAAAACCGCTGTCCGTCATAAGTGCGGTGGTTCATCAGCCAGTTCTGCGGCTCCTTGTCGGCATTCACGAGGCGCTGCGGCGTCACTTCCGCCGGCAGTGCCGGTCCCGTCATAACGCAAGTGCTGCCTGCAAGTAGCGCCACCGTAATCGTTGTTCCTGTCGCATGGCGTTTCATGAGGGCCTCCATGTATTTTCCGACCGGCTTGAAAGATTTCCGCCAGGGTACATTACACCCTGGCTCCGAAAAAGCCCGAGGACCTGTCGCTGCCGGGCGACGGCATCTCCGGGGAGCCCACCCCCGCAAAAATATTTGCTCAAGGTGATCATTCCACCCATGCGTACGCTGCCGGAATCACTTGTGGCACGGCCGGGTCGTTGTGGCCCGGTCCCACCGTTTCCTCCTTTTCGCCGGGCTCGGCGCAGAGCTTGGTCAAGCTGCTGACGCGAACTCAAGCTCTCGATCGGCTTAGCGAAGCCTTGAGGCGAGCATGGAGAAGGCCGCCGGGACTCGTTCACGACCACGCCGGCGGCGCGGCCGTCGGAATGGCAATAGGTTAACCAGAAGAGGGGCACGGTCTCAGTATAACTCGCAGACCCGGCGAGCGGGAAGGGAAGGATCGCCCCGCTTGCTTTAAGGACGCCCGGTCGCGCCGCCCGTGCACTTCGGCCGGAGGGCACTGGCTCTCCCGAGTCGTCCGGGGGGTACCTACGTTGAACCTCGAGCCAGGCGATTGCGACACATCTATCGCGATGCTCGCCCACGCGGCACAGGGAGACGCGACGATGACGCCGGCACAAATGGAAGCCGAAATTGCGACGTTGATTTGGCAGCAGCAGCAGCAAAATCAGAAAAAGCGACTGCTACGCTGGGGATCGGGGCTCGCGGTCGCGATCTTGATTCCGAGCTTGGTGAGTGTCGGGCTCATGATCATGAGGACGGGCGAGAACCATCCTCCACCGATGACCATCTCACTTATGCCTCTGATTGTTATTCTTCCTGCCATAGCGGCGCTGGTGCGAGAACGCAAGAGCTGGCTTTCGCAGTGAGTTCGCGCAACCCGCGCGCCGCGAAATGTCAACGCATGTCGCAGGTTAGTCGGCAGGAGCAATCCCGGCGGGTCTTTCTACGGGCACCCTTACGCCCCACACCAGGCGTTCCTGGCGATCGCCGAATTCCACACGAGCCCGCCCGGCCAGACGGCTTTGCTGGCGATCTTGTCGATGTTCCAGCTTGTCGGCCTCGGTGCTTCGGGTCTTGAGGCCCGTGGCGCACCTGCAACGGCGTCAACTACACCACTGCTGACAGTGGGCAACGCATTGCCTAGATTGTCAACAGCCGGGGGGTAAAAACCAACGGATTGTCGTTCCCGCTGGCAACCCCGGCGAGAGCCCCTTTTTACAAACAGGCTTGTTCGGGAGGATTCCATGTCGATTCGTACCACCTACTATGTCCTGACGGCGGCTGTGTTCCTCGCCTTCGGCTTTCCGGTTACTAACGCGCAACAGAAGCCGCAGCCCCCGCAGTCGCTGCGTCTCTATGTTCTCGACTGCGGCATCATTACACCTGCCAATGTCGACAACTACGGCTTGAAGCCCGACCAAGTGGCCGACACGAGAATGATCACGCCCTGCTTCCTGATCGCTCACCCGCGCGGAAGCCTGATGTGGGATACCGGCGAAATTCCCGACAGCGCCTTCAAGGATGGCATCTCGCCCCAGAAGCTGAATAACTACACGGTCGATCGCCCGCTGCTCCCGCAACTCGCCGCAATCGGCTACACCCCGGCCAACATCACTTATCTGGCGCTCTCCCACTACCATGGCGATCATGTCGCCAACGCCAGCCTGTTCGCCGGTTCCACCTGGATCGTGCAGAAGGGGGACCGCGACCCAATCCTCGCCCCGCGGCCGGCAGGGAGCCGCGTGCCGGACCCAAAATATTTCGAGGGACTCGCTGACAGCAAAACGGTTTTGCTGAATGGCGAGGATCACGATGTGTTCGGCGACGGGACCGTGGTCATCAAGTTCACGCCGGGTCATACGCCCGGGCACCAATCCCTGTTCCTCAAGCTCGCCAACACTGGGAACGTCCTGTTGTCTGGCGATCTCTATCACTATCCGGAAGAGATCACGTACAAAAAAGTTCCGGTCACCGACCCGAACAGGGAGCAGACTGCAAAGAGCCGCGAGATGATCGAAGAATTCGTCAAACAGAACCACGCGCAGCTGTGGATTCAGCACGACTACACCGCCGGGATTAAGCGGAAGATTGCTCCCCAGTATTATGACTGAGCGAGCAACTTGCGTGCGCTAACGGCGTAACGGCGCCTGCTGGCCGTGACTGCTGACCGCTTGTGGAAGCGGGGCTAGTTTGGCAATGGCGGCCGCAGCAGAGGCTGGCCGAGCTGCCACCCATGGCCTCGGCGGCAGGCACCCGAATTAACGCACCCCACGGCATGCCGGCGTTAGAGCGGCCATCGTTCGATCGGGGCTCTTCGCCTTGCGCAGCGAGCGGCTCGGCGCGAGCCCGTCGCAACCCCGGTGATCCGGTCGCAGGCGCCCAGATTTCATGCGGGGTATCGCCGAGCCCTGTCGAGCGCCAGCAAGCCGCAGAAGCGCTTGCCGACCACAAGGTGGAGGGCGGTAGCATCCAGGTCCGGGCGTCGATCGCCGAGAGCAAGGCGATGCCACTGCGCTATGCGGCCGAATTGATCGGAGTCGGCGCGGATAGCGAGAAGGTGATCCGGTGGCTGATCGACCTCATGGTGTTGTGTTGTGATCCACTGGCGATTGCGCTCATCGCCACGGCTTCGGCACGGCGATCAATCACCGTCTGAAACCACGTTCGCGTCCGTAGTACCTTGGATAGCTGCCGTGGTGAGGCGATCGAGCGTCACCGAGGCTGTGGGCGAGGAAGAGACATTCCACGCCCTTTCAAGTGCGCGGAAAATTGCTATAACGTTCAATTCAAGAGCTGCCAGTGGGACGTGCCGAGGTCCCGGGCCGTTGAAAGGCAGCGTCGGTGCCCGCGGGCGGGCGTCATCTCGAAATTTAAAATCAATTTGTGCTCGCGCGAATGCGCACCGGGAGGAACAGATGAATCGCATTACTTCTATGCTCACTGGCCTGGTAATCACCGGGGCGCCGGCGTTGGCGGCCGAGGTGACCCCGGAGCGGCTCATCAATGCTGACCGGGAGCCGCATAACTGGCTGATGAATCATCGCACTTATGATGGCCAGCGTTTCTCGCCGCTGGCCATCATCAACCGGAGCAACGTCAAAAACCTAAAGCTCGCCTTCGCGGTGTCGCTGGGCGGCAAAATCGCCAACGGCACCATCGAGGCGACGCCGCTCGCGGAAGATGGGTTTTTGTATATCACCGACTCCTCGGGCGCGCTCTACAAAATCGACGCTACGTCGGGCGATTCCGGGCGGATCGTGTGGTCCATGGATCCGAAGCAGGAGAGACCAGGCGTCAATCGCGGTGCCGCCCTCTGGGGCAACCTGGTGATCGCGCCAGCCAACTGGCCCGCCCGTATCGTCGCCACTGACAAGGACACCGGCAGAGTGGTGTGGGAGACCAACATGACGGAGGGCCAGCCGCTCGTCCGCATTACCGCCGCACCGCTCGCCATTAATGACCGCATCATCATTGGCGCGTCCGGTGGCGATAGCGGCGTGCGCGACTGGGTGGCAGCACTCGATGCTGCGACCGGTAAGCTATTGTGGCGCAAATACACGATCCCCGCGCCCGGAGAGCCCGGCAGCGAGACCTGGAAGGACTCAAATAACGCCTGGCAGACCGGCGGCGCCGCCGTCTGGGTTACTGGCACCTATGATCCCAACACCAACCAGACCTTCTGGGGTACTGGCAATCCGGTGCCGATGTTCGACCCCACGTACCGACCGGGTGACAATCTCTATACGAACAGCGCGATTTCGTGGAACCCCGACACCGGCAATATGAACTGGTACTTCCAGTACACGCCCGGGGACATGTGGGACTACGACGAGGTCGGCACCCATATCCTGATTGACGGACAGGTTGGAGGGCAACTGCGCAAGCTGATTACGCATTCCGCGCGCAACGGCTTTCTCTACACAATGGACCGGTTCAACGGGCAGATCGTCGGCGCCAAGCCGTACATGAACAACGTCAACTGGACCACGGGCATTGACCAGAAGACCGGGAAGCCGATCGATTACGATCCCGGCAAGGACATCCAGACGTATGCCGGCGTCGCCAATTTGACGCCCGGTGCCCCCCTTAAGAAAGTCTGCCCGTCGTTTGTCGGCGGAAACAATTATTGGCCAAGCTCCTACAGTCCCGGAACCAGGCTGCTTTACGTCCCGGCGCTGACGGGCTGTGGCACCGCCGAGGTCGACCGCAGTAAGCACAGCGCAGAGCGCGGCTGGAACGGGGGTGCTTTCAGGACCGATGAACGCTTCGCGAGCGACCTTACGGCCGTAGACCCGATCACCTTCGAGATCAAAAAGAACGTCCACCTGCCTTATCCCAACTATTCCGGCGTGCTCTCGACCGGCGGTGGCCTCGTCTTCCTGGCGCTCTTCGATGGAACCGTGGCGGCGTTCGATGACATGACGCTCGAGCAAGTTTGGAAATTCAATGTGGGCTCGGGCTTCACGGCCCCCCCGATGACGTTCGAGGTCAACGGCAAGCAATATGTCGCGATTGCATCGGGACCGAGTCCCCCGGTGCTAGGCGTCTATCCCCAAATTCCCGAACTCAAAGAGATGCGGCACGCGACGGTGCTCTACGTCTTCGGGTTGTAATTTCCTTGAGCGGCGTGAGCTTTTTTGCTTCAGTTAGAGAACTCTATTGGCAAGCTGCGGCGGCACCAGCCGCAGCTCCTCGTTAATGACGGAACGAAGATTGATCAACCCGCATTCGGCCGCTCAGCCATTTTCCATGCGCTCTGCTGTTAAAAGCAAATACCTCACCGCCCGTCATTATAAACCTTTTGACGCGGAGACCCATCGCTCGTCGAGCGAGGGTCAGGACGCTCGCGCCTCGGCTCATGTGGGTCAAAAACGGCTACGCTCCGTTGGAGCGGCAGGTCCGCCGTACCTCAGATGGAAGCTGACGACTTTCAGGCAGAGGCGGGCCAAGAACGGAAGTGGCGGCAAGCGCCCCAAGCGACACCTGTCGAACTGCGAGGTTCGATCGATTGCGGTCTTGGTAAACAACCTCAGCGCGGAACGATGTTCTGCAATGCGCGGGCGGTGGCGTCGTCGGCCGGGAAGAATGATTCAATCGCGAGTTCCGACACGGTCAGGTCGACGGGCGTTCCGAATACCGTCGTTGTGCTTAAAAACGACAGCGTGCCCACATCGGTGACGAGCTGCAACGGCACCACCACGCCGCCAAATTTGTCCGGCGCGGCCGGTGCGCGGCTGAGCGGCGTCGGATAACCGCGCAACTCCTTCATTAAAGTCTCCAGCGCGGGGTCGGCTGTGATTTCAATTTGATGACGCACCCGGTCGAGCAGGTGGGCGCGCCACTCCGGCAGATTGGCGATGCGTGGCGCAAGCCCCTCCGGATGCAAGCTGAGCCGTAGTACGTTCAACGGCGGTTTCAGCAGCGACGCGGGCAACCCTGCGAGGAGTGACGCAACGGCACGGTTCGCGCTCACCATTGTCCAGGCACGATCGATGGCAAGCGCGGGATAAGGTTCATGACCGCCGAGTACTCGCTCGATCGCCGCAAGCGCGGGCCTGAGGGCAGGATCGTCGAGCCTGCGATCAGCGAATACCGGTGCATAGCCTGCGGCTATCAGCAGCATATTGCGCTCGCGCAGCGGGACGTCGAGGCATTCGCAGAGATGCAGCACCATCTCGCGAGAGGGTTGCGCCTTGCCCGTTTCGAGGAAGCTCAAGTGGCGTGCCGAAATCTCGGCAGCGAGCGCCAGGCCGAGCTGGGTCATGCGCCGGCGTTGGCGCCATTCGCGGATCACGCGCCCGACGTCGCGGGGCTGGGCGGCGGTGTCTTGCATGGCTGCAGTGTAGCTTATCGAAAAAGGTGGCTCCATGACCTGCGAGGTAATCGACTGTCCGCGGGCTTCAGTAGAAAACCGGCTCAACCTGGCAGACCGACCAGGTTAGCGAAATGGAGGTTAACATGAACACGAGTGCAAACGGTAAAGTCGTCGAGCTTGTCGATCGGTATATCGCTATGTGGAACGAGACGGACGCAGGACGACGGCGCGGTCTCATTGCCAAAATCTGGGCGGATGGCGCGAGTTATCTCGATCCGGTGTTGTCCGGAGAAGGACTCGACGGCATCGACGCGATGGTGAAGGCGGTACACGAGAAATATCCCGGCCACCGCTTCAAGCGAACCGGCGACGTAAATGCCCATCACGATCGCGCGCAGTTCGCCTGGGAACTCGGGCCTGAAGGCGGTCCTGCGCTGGTGAAAGGCGTCGATTTTGCGACGCTCTCCAACGAGGGGGGCCTCAAGACCGTCACCGGGTTCTTCACCGAGCTTAACATTCCGCCGCAGCCGCAGTGACGTGGGCCTGCCCACAGATGCCTGCCTCCCTCCTTTCCTTAGAGGAGGGAGCCATTTTCAAGTCTGAGCAGCCGACGACGTGGCGCTCCAGCTTAATCATACAAGAAAATCGCCCTGGCCTGCCAAACGAATGTCGCCTCATTGGCGCGCAGCAGGTGGCGGCCCGGTATCGAGCTTCTGGATTCCTCAGCGCCAAGTATAGACGGGGGCTGCCTCCCGCCTGGTGGCGAAGAACGCATCCCGGAGCACGTTGATATGGTGGAAAAGCGCAGTGAACCGTTCCTTTCTTCCGTTCCCTTGCGGTTTGACGTATGCGCGCCAGCACCTGTGGCACGGTTTCCCGGCTCTGCGTCCGGCCCGTGTGCTGCTGATTCGCATTCCCCTTGGTCCCAGCTCTTGGCTCCACCGGCTCCGCCGGATCGCTCGGCCTTGTTCGCCCGTTTCGCGGCACATGCCGACTGGCTGATTATGCCGAATGGTTTCGGGAAGACAACCTCTTCTCGCGGATTTGCCGCTGGTCGAACGTCGTCCTTCTTCCATCGGGCATAGTCTGACATATTACAGCGCCTCAAGGAACGCGAGCAAACTGTCGCTCGGCTTGAAACGAACTCGCTTGCGGCGTTCGTACGGCTTGAGCATAGCGAGGGCTGCCTCTTTGCGTGCGAGATGCGCATGCAGGTATATCTGCGTCGCGTCGATCGACTCATGACCGAGCCAAAGCGCAATTACGGAACAATCGCCACCGCTTCCAGCAGCTCCATCGCTGTGCTGTGCTTCAGTCCGCATCTTTTGATCCGGCTGAAGAGATCGGCGACCAACTTCAGGCGTCGCCGCGTGCTCGCGGTCCATTCTTCAGGCGCCGGAATAGGTGGCTCCTGCGCAAATACTCTTCTGTAATCAAGTCATTGCCTCCGCGGTTGAAAGTGGAGGCACTAAGGCAAACTATGCCGAGCCGATTACAAGCCACCCACGGTGAATCTCGGGAAAACCAGCCGATTCGGCATAATCCGCCAGTCGGCATGTGCTGCTATGCTGCGCCCGGCATAGCGCAGCCACTGCGGCTGGGTCTGACTTTCCGTGTTCGTTCATCATCGGCTAACGGTTTTCCCTTGCCGATGCGGACCAGAAGCGGAAATGCCCTAGCCGAACGCGGGATCTTCCAAGTTCCGACGCGATCCTTTTGCGCGTGATCTGCTCTTCGACCCCGGCAGGGCGGACATGGCCTCGCTTAGCGGGCCCTGTCCGTGTTGCGTTCGACTCCCTGCACGGTCTCCGCTCCTGCGACGACCCATAACGGGGCTCAATCACACACCCCACGCAACCGCTGTGTACGCGTCGTGGCCGGCGTCGCCGCCGGCTCACGCAACACTTGCCTCCAGGCTGCCTGCTGGGCATTACCTGGGTCGGACTTGCACCGACTGAGCGCGCCAGCTTCGCTTGGCGCCTTCGCAGAGTCGGCCAGACAGAAACTCGTATGTCTGGTAAGCTATTCCTGGACAAGAGGAAACAGGCAGGAGTGGGGTCGCTTCAACGCCCTGCCAGGCCCCGGCCGCCGCCGCGGTGCATTTGGTGGCGCTTTCAATAATTGCGAAATGCCCCGGGAAAGATCGCCAAGTCGTAAGCTCGATAGCCCCACCCGCAGCAATCGAATCGCCCAATCTCTTTCCGTCGCTCAACCCAACCTGTGCTATACTGCCCGACATGAAAGTCGAAGAAATCGCCGAAGCGGTTGCCAAGCTGCCGCCAGATCAACTCGCCCGTTTCCGCCGCTGGTTCACCGCATTCGAAACGGGCCGCACCAATCACTCCGAGGAGCTCGATTCCGCTGCCACTAAACTCGGCCGCCTCGCCGGCCGCGCGTTTGTTGAATTGAAAAGGCGCGCGAAGGAACCGTGAGTAATTCCAGAGGCGCGACGGTCGCAGGTCGAGTCCTTGCCGAATAGCCTCTCGGTCGCACATTCCTTGCTCGGCAACCAGGTCCGGAGCCGAATGGCCGGTGTGCGGCTGGCCATGCACGTCCGCTGTACCCGAGATAGCTGCCGACATGCCGCAGCACCCAACGTCGGCAGCCCTGGGCCAAATGCGGTCATGCCCGCCACTCACCGACATATGTAAAGCCGAAGCGACGGCATGCCCGCTGCGACGCTTCATTCGAGGCGCGCACGGCCACCATGACCCGATTGAACTTGTCCTGCATCCGTATCCAATCAAGGCGGGGCATAAAGCATGGACGAAAGGCCACGTCGTCTGTATTCGGACACGATAAAGGACATGACCAGAAACGCGGTCTTGCAGTTTGAGCTTTCCCGACCTCCGCACACTCCCGTCATGCCAATCAACTGTGTCTCGTCGAATAAGCCGAAGACTTGATGATTCGGCCCAGCTATGATTGCCTCCATGCCACAGGAGAGCGTGCGGACGCCTCGTTAAACGAAGTTGCGTACATGCCCGGCGTCGATTTGCGCGCGGGGAGTCGAAAATCTCTCAACAAGGACCACTCCGACACCGACAGTGGACGTATCTGAATATCGTTCATCTGTGTGGCTTGTTCCTTCAAACGCAGCCGGGCAAATCCGGTCATTCTGCACCCAGTAACCGACACGGTAGCCGGCAGCAGTGGGCCAACAATCGAGAAGTTGGATGAAGAGAGAGAGCACCTCATGGGTTTCGCGAGCAGGGGATTTCAACTGCGGCCCGCCCGCAACGACGATTTCCGATTTGCTTGGTTGCTTATGAAGAACTCGTGAAGCCATTGACCGATAAAGCTTCTTGGGAGATGGAACGAGCCGGGACAGAAAAAAGTCATTGAGCCGGCGCTCACATATCCGGGAACGCCGGCGCTGTCGGTGTCGAGGAGGCGGCCTCGCTTTCGGCATTCAGGACAATCCTGGGCATGCCGACATCGAGGCAGGCTTGCCTCTTCGCGAGTCCAGCCTTCAAGAAGGCGCCAATTTGAAGCGTGAGCCACCTGGGCCGCCATTTTTCCCGGCGGCAGCGCAAGCGCGCTGTTGACGATTAGGACCTGCTTCAGGCCGCAGCATACCCCGAATCATTAAGCAGAAAAGTGCCTGGGTCAAATTCGCCCTGGCGTTCCACCAGCGTGGACGGTCGCTTATCCCCGATACCGTCCTGCCGGTCGGATGCCGACTACGGAAGGAGCGGCTTCGCCAGCTGAGAGACTCAGCCGATGCCGCCGCGCAGATCGAGTAGCTGATTTGGCCAGCGTCTCTGCGAGAGTTCAGCGTACACGCTTCCGCGATAAACCACAGTCCTCGGTGTCTCATCGGGCCAAATGAAACGCGGCACATTTTGCATAAGCATGTGGCCAGTGCCTTCCTATATCGAGGCTCGTAGGCAAACAAGATTGAGCATGGAATGTGCCGCTCTATCAAAAGTTCATGAGCGTGTCGAACAAGAACTCGACTATGACCCTGTCGCCTGCGATCAGGAGCGACGACAATCCCTCCAAGCATCCCGATTTCCAAAGTCTCGTTTCCAATTTACCCCTTGCCGCGTATAGAGCCCCAAATGCCCGAATACTATGCCCCTCCTCCAGGAAGGCATCCGCAGTCTGTGAACGCCGGACGCGAGCTCGCTGCTGAGATCGTCTGGTCGAACCGGCACCAATTCAATCATCGGCTACGTCCGGAGGAAATCGACGACAGTTTATCAATTTAGTTGCCGAACATCCCACGTGCGTGCCCGCTTGGAAGGCTTGAGGTGATATTGCCTGAGGGCGATCGTTCGCATCACCGCAAGCGACCATCTCGGGAAGATCCCGCGATGCCGATGCGACCCGGAAAGTGCGCCGCCTCCGGAGCGAAAAGGGCATCGGCTGCGGACCTGCCGATCAGCTCGTCGACAGCAACGCGGTACCTAACACGAGAGTCCGTCCTCGACCGCATCCGGTAGCCCGATACGCGCACCCGTCACACCACATCAGTGATTTCTGTCCGACCTGCGGATTGCCAGCACGAAAAAAAGAGTGTAGTTTTTTTATTTCTAATTAACGCGTTGAACGCCACCACGTGCGCGAGAGAGCGATGTTTCGAAACCGGAGCAGCGCGGCGTGCAATTGGTTTGGTGCTGCGATCCCCCGTTATTCGCGGGGTGGTGCGACGCGCGCTCGGGCGAGCGTCGTCGGTTAATCAGCGTTCTTGGTATCGTCAAAACCGAGCCGATCCACTGATTCAAACGAGAGGAGCATAAGCAATGGTTATTACGGGGAAATTCGTAGACCGGCGTACGTTCCTGCGCGGCACAGGCGCGGCCCTTGCGCTGCCGCTGCTTGACGCGATGACACCGGCCTTGGCCGCTGCCACGGCGCGGCCGATCCGCATGGGGTTCGTCGAAGTCCCGAACGGGATCATGAACTTGAAGAACGAGTTTGCACCCGCGGGCGCGGGCGGCCCGCTTCAAGAATTGCCGCACATCCTCCAACCGCTCGCGGATTTCAAGGACCGCATGCTGGTATTCTCGGGGCTTGATAACCAGCAAGCCGCGGGCCTCGGGTATGAATTAGGTGGCGATCATCCGCGGGCTTGCACCGCCTGGCTGACGGGAACTCACGCTAAGATGACCGCCGGCGCCGACTTGCGTGCTGGCGTCTCCGTCGATCAGATCGCAGCCAGGGAGTTCGGCAAAGAGACTCAGCTCGCCTCGCTCGAAGTCAGCCTGGAATCGGCAGACGTGGTGGGCTCCTGCGAGAACGCCTATAGCTGCGCTTATTACAATACGATCTCATGGCGCGACGAAACTACGCCGATGCCGATGGAGAGCCGCCCCCGTGCGCTGTTTGAGCGACTGTTCGGCTCCACGACCGATCCGAAGGCGCGCGCGATCCTGAGGCAGGAGGACCGCAGCATCCTTGATGCCGTCAACGAGGACGCTAAGCGGCTGCGCATAAAGCTTGGCGCACCGGACCGCGGCAAGATTGACCAGTACTTGGACGCGGTGCGTGACGTTGAGCGGCGCATCCAGCGCGCGGAGGCGCAGAGCAAGGACCACGTTCTGCCGGAGATGGCCGGCCCCGCCGGTACCCCGTCGAACTGGTCCGAGTACTATAAATTGATGACCGATCTCATGGTTCTCGCCTGGCAAACCGACATGACCCGCGTCTGCACGTTCCAGATCGGCCACGAGACTAGCGCGCGCGCCTACCCCGAGCTTGGATTTGGTGACTCCCACCATTCCGTGACGCATCACCACGGCGAACAGGACAAGATCGCGAAGGTCATCCAGATCAACACCTTCCACACCAAGATGCTGTCCTACTATCTGGACAAGCTGCGCTCCACGCCCGACGGCGACGGCTCGCTGCTGGATCACTCGATGATCCTGTACGGGGCAGCGCTCAGCGACGCCAACCTGCACCTCTACACGGATCTGCCGCTGATGTTGGTCGCCGGCGGCGTCAACGGCATCAAGGGCGGACAACATATCCGCTATCCCAACCGCACGCCGATGGCCAATCTGCTCCTGACGTTGCTTGACAAGGCAGGAGTGCCCAACGTGACCAAGCTGGGCGACAGCTCCGGCAAACTCGAATTGGTGGCGTCCGCTCCCAAGTCGGCGGATGTGACTCCCGCGCAGCGCAAGACACTCTAGAGCAGATTCCGGTCACGTTAGACCGCCTTCCTTGCATGGCCGGGCTCGTCCCGGCCATGCATGTTGAGTGGGGGGAAGAAGGACGTGGTTGCTCCCCGAATACTATTTTTCCAACCGGTATTCGATTTCGTATCGGAGCTCGCTCCTGCCCGCTTTTCGCTTCCACGGTTCCCGATGTTCGTGTCATGCGCGCCTGACTACGACAACTACGTGGTGTTCTGCGGCGACAGCTATTTGTGGCGGCCGGTGGCCGAGCGATACCGCTTAGGCCTTGGTTTTAGCTAGCTTGCCGATCGCGCGCTCGGCATTGTTCGATGTCTCCTTCTCACATCTTGCGGGAGGGAGAGGACATGAGGCGCATTTTTCAAATTCCCAACGGCAAAGCCTGTACGCCGGCCTACTCCGCGTTCATTTAGATGAGTACGTCGCACTGCTTCCGGCCACCGGACGAGCTTCTGAGGTTCCTAAACGAGCTGTAGAGCACCGGAGATAATGCCGAGCGCACGATTGGCAAAGCTGGCCAAATCAAGTCTAAGCGGCATCGCTCGGCATTTTCCGGGACTCGGCATTCTGACGGAAGTCGTCAGCCGAGGCCCGCGGCTCGCAGTTGGACCTCGTAACCCGATCTGCCGCGACAAGACATAGAAGGTGCGATGCGCGTCTGCTTTATCCAGCCGGTTTCCGGTTCCCGACGTAAACACATAGGGAGAGGCGCGTCCTTCCAGGAAGCGCTTGCGTCGCTGCAGATATTTGACCAGAACTGTCTCGGGATTGCGGTGGTCCAGTATCTGTCCGATTTCGGGCAGTGAGGCCCCGCGCCGCAACATCTCGCTCGCCAGGCGTGCCAGAACTGATGTGCGCCTTTTGATGGTGAATCTATTCCAGTTCGGATGAGTGCGTGCCTAACGACAGAGAGGACTGCCACCGAGCTTTTGAAGCCCTGAATGGGTGCCCGCGAACGGAGGAACAGTCTACGGTTGGTGCTGATGGGGCGACCGATCTTGAGGTAGCCGGCAATCGCTTCACCAACCTCGACTGGCAACGGCAACAGCATGGCCGCCTTTGCCGCGTACACGCAAGGCCGCGGCTTGCCAATCGACGTCATCCAATTCAAGGGCGACGATGGCGCCAGCCCTCAACCCCGATCGGGCGAGCAACAGTAAATCGCGTAATCTCGACTGCCGACAGCGCTACGACGGTTGCAGCTTGCCAAGACTCGCCGCAGGTGACTCGGTGCCATCGATCTCGAGATCGAAGGCATCGACCAATTGGCGACCCTGGGAACTGCGGCAGAAAGATTGATGGTTACGTCACCCCGGTAGCGCAGATAATTCAGGAATGAACGCAAGGCTGCGCGCACCACGTGATGGCGCAAGGCTGTACACACACACGCTGCCGTCTTGCGAGACCCACGCGCAGCCTGATGTGAACGAACGTGATTACATCGATAATGCGGAGCGCAGATAGATTGAGACAGCCTTCGCCAAAAATTTGTGCCAAGAATTCGCGGGCTACTCTCGAATAGGCACCGACTGTGACTGGTGCGACCGCGCGCTCTTCGCGAAGGTAAAGCGCGTATTGGTCCAATAAGCGGTCCAGCGGCGTGCTCTGCTTGCATTCCTGCCGCTGCGCGACAATTCCCTCCTTACAAAGGAGGTCCAATAGCTGGCTCAAGCCGACGATATCGTCGGTCCTTGGGCGTAGATGTCGAGCACGATGTCGCAGGTAGCACTCTGCGTGCTCGGCTGAAAGGTCTTTCAAACTGATCGCGCGATTCCTCACGCGGTGGCATTCAGCCGGACGGCTTCCGAAATGCGCGAGCCCGCCGCGTAGCAGGTGGTCAGGATGACCTGATGTTTGTTGCACTCTACGCAGCTGAGGAAATGCCGGACTTCTTCAGGGCTCAAGACGACGGGGAGCTTCTGTGGTTTGTTGGGAAGCGGGATGTCTTCTCCAAAGACCCAGTCCTTCTTGAGGGTAACCTTGTAAAGGAACCCGAAGCGCCGCAACAGCCAAATGTATCGAATTGGGCGCCAGCTTCTTCGCTTCTTCTCGTTCGTGAGGTAGATCTGATAGCTCCGGATGTGTTCGCGGGTCTAAGCATTCGGGGACGTTCGGAAGTAGCGTGCGAACAGCGAAACCTGCTGGAGATACGACGCCTGCGTAGGCGGTGACAGACTCCGCACCTGCATGTCCTCGGTCATCCGTTGTCGAAGAATAGTCATGAGAAGCTCCTTTGCGACACGAAAGCGCTGCAAGCAGCGCCTTCAGCGTGTCGCATTCGAGCTTCATCGGGAATGCAGGAAGATCAGCCAGGTCGCACCGGATCTTGCCACGAGTCGCTACCGCAAAGCGGTTTAGTCCAATTCCTCTTATGCCCTCGGCATAAGAGGCACTGCTTTGCTACTCACCTGCTTGAGCAGAATATCGATATCCGCGTGATTCGATTGCACTGTAACCGTAGATGCGACCCTTGCTGAGAGTTCACTTCCTACGCAATCTACATCGCCGGAACCAGGCTTGGGAGCGGCTCCGGTTACGTCCGCTGGCGCGTCTTTGCCGCCTCCTTGTCCATGGCCGCCGCCTTCCTCTTGGCCGCCATGTAGCGCTTTCTGGCCGCTATGAAGTCCGCGGCGGTGCCACCGCGATCGGGGTGGGCAGCAGCCATCGCCATCTTCAGGGCGAGGAGGTCTGGCGCCTCTGGTCCAGGATCACGCTTAGGTATCGTGTGGTCGAACGAAGCAAACAATCGGGATAAGTACTGGACGAACGCCGATCCCTTTGCCGGCGAGGCTGGGCGGGCGGCACGTTTGGCGGCGTTCAATTCTTTCAGTTTGGCGCTGGCGAACTTGGCGGAAAAACCTGCGAGCGTTGCCGTGCGATCTGCAATCTCCTCGACAGCGGCACGGGCGGCGGTGATCGCAGCATCCTCGGTATCTGCCCAGCCGTGGCGTTCGGCCGTATTATCAAGAGATGCTGCCGCCCAGACTGCCCAGAACCAGCGTTTGCCGGAGCGGCAGCGGCCGTATTGGACGAACCGGTAATCCTTGTTCTTGCGGCTTCGGCCGTAGGTTTCCCCGCCAGTGCCCGAGCCATCGTTCCGGAATATGTTCTGCATGGTTTCGCCCTTAGGCTCCGTTAGGCTCTACGAGGCCGGTCACCTCATCCTGACCAGGTATTGAAGCGGATAGGTCGGCCAATCTACCCTGCGCGGCATTCTGCGTGGCTTCGGCCTGAAGGTCGGCAAGACGACGCCGGTGCAGTTCGAAGGACGTAGCTCCTTGTGCACCAGTTTGCGCGCGGTCAGCATGGCGCGCGTCTCCTGAGCCTCCATCGACTTGCAAGGCCGGAACCAGCCCAGGCGCATCAATTCGGCAATCCCACGTGCTGCCTTGCGGTCGGTCTTGACCGGCATGATCTTGAACGCGTTGCGCACGTGTCGCGTCTCCCAAAGCTCCACCGCGAATGCAGCCTGTCGCGTCGTCGCATAAAGCCATTGCATAGCGGTCCAGCCTCCAGACCGATGTGGGTCAAGGTTACGCCAACCTCACTCAACCAAGCGATGCGCCGTTGGTTGGCTCGAAACCTTGCCTTCCCGACGACTTTGCCGTCGGCATCGATGACGCAAATGCATGACTCTTCCAAAGACACACCGATTCCTGCATAGTAATTGATGGTCGTTCCTCAATGAGGCTTGGAGCTGGCAACGCCAGACTCCGTTCACTTGACACCTTGCATTCCGAGGGACGACCCATTCCGGCCCGTTACCCCATCTACCCTGGTGCTTTATGTCGTCGGTACCGAGGTCGGTGTTCCCTTGGTGCGATTAAGCCCGCAAAGAAGTAGAGCCGGGGTTCTTGGAGCACCTCGAACTGTCGACACGGGCCATGGCTGGCCCCGGAGCACGTGTTCTAGAGTCTAGATATACGGGACCCCACACCGACGACGCAACACGGAAGGGGGGAGATGGAAGATGGAGCTGCTGCATCCCATCTGGTCTATGGCGCGGGCGGGATTCGCCATACGATAAAAGGCGAGGGCGAGGCGTCCCTCCGCCGGATTGTCGTCTGAACAACTGACCAGACGCAGGTCACTTCGCCCAAGCATACGCCAACGGAGGCGGCTGCCCAGCCGCCAAGCCTTGTGCGCACCGACCCGAAGAATCAGTTCTGCGGACCGACGCGGCTGTCGTCGTCGCAAGACACGTCAGCGATATCATCGTCGTCGACGCGAGCGAGGTGAGCGAACTGGCGCGATGGCGAGCTGACTGGATCTACCGGCTGGAGGCGGTGGCCCTCACGGCCGGCGGCAGGTCCTTCCTCCTGTCCACGCGCGCCGCACCAGTTTGCCGACCGGTGGCGTCGGCGCACGTGTGGCGCTGGTCAGTCTATCGCTGTCGACACTCGAAGTGTCTGACGACCGAGCCGACGACGGTTTGCGCTGCTGCTTTCGCGTCGAGAATGCCTCGGGCAAGATCGACCGTTAGACACGGGCAGCGCGCAATTCCCCCTTGTTGTACACGCTGTCCATCGTCATGAAACGCGTGTCAACGTCCTTCTCCGGAGGTCCGTCCGCCGGTTGAATAAGGCCGTCAGCAGCTGCGTTTTAAGATGGACATCGAGGTCGGGGCTGCGAACGCCAGCTCTCAATAGAAAATGAACTGATTCGGATCGTCGTCGCTGATGGGAAGGTGATAGTCGGCACAGCACTCTTCCGCGCGGTCGGCTTCACAAATTCGCGCAAAGCGCCGAGACGGCTCATCGCGCTTCTCGGGCTTGCCTTGCAGAAAGGCGATTGGAATTCATTCCCGTTCCTCCCCTTCGGAATGATGTGGC
>JASHRR010001502.1 GCA_030037185.1 Xanthobacteraceae bacterium
TCAGCTTGTTCAAATCGAGATGCGCCGCCAGCAAGTCGCGCCGCCCGAGATTGAGAACCGTGCGGTGGCGCGTCTTGCCGCGCTGCCGATAAGCTTCGACCACCCGCACGTATTCGTGCTTGACGCCCTTGCCGCCCGCCGCGCGAACCACCCGCAGGAACATGGCCTTCTCCCGAAACCTGTCCCTGTCAAAACCACCATGAGAATCAGCGAATTGCAAACGAAAATAACGCAACTTCAGATAAATCTCTGTCCCTACGTTTTTGAGAAAATCAAGGACCGACTCAAAGAAAATCAGTCATTTCGCGTTGCTCAATCGCTGCAATAAGGGAAACATCGGCTAGGTCGCGAAAGGTCGCCAGCAGGCACCGCTCGGGGGCGGCCGCCAAGTAGCCCGCTGCCGCGAACCAATCGGCATGGCGCCGCAGGTCGGCAGACATGCCGACAACATCATGAATGATCACGACTCCGGGCCATGGGCCAGAGTGGACTGGCGACATAGGCAGCAAGTGCATGGTGGGGTGTCTGAATCGACAGGTCAGGCACGGGACGGTTATGCCTCTAGGGCGAGATGCTTTCCGGCGCGCTTCGGTCTGGGCTGTTCACCGTTGCTTGGGGCGCTGACCAGATCGGGCGTGGCAGTCCTGCGACCCCCGTCGGCTCGGCGGGCGGCGTCGCCATACCGGGCTCGGCGGAAAACACTCCTGAGCCATTAACTGCCGAAGCATGCAGGTTGCGGGCCGCGATGACCTGCTGCCATACCTGCAGAATGCTGCGCTGGGTCTGTGTGGAGATGAAGCAGTGCCCCCCGCCGTCCAGACCATAGAAGGCGGCGCTCGAATCGTGGCGGACGCGCTGGACTGCGGCGCTGATCGTGTCGAGGCAGGCGATCACCTGTTCGACCGTTTGAAGGCGCGTATGCCTGAGGATATCCGTGATGCGGAACGCCGTGAGATCTTCGCCCTCGACCCTGATTCCTTCGCGCCCCAATTCAAAGAACACGTTCACCACCGGCAGCATTCCCTGGATCAGCGAAAGCACGGCAGTAGATTCCTCCACGTTGCAGGCTGGGAGCCGAGGGGCTTCCGCTCCGGCCGTCGGCTGCCGTAGGCCGAACGCCGCCAACAACTCTTGTTCGAGCCATCGGCGCACCTCGGGCGGCGCATTTTGTATCTGCTCCGGCGACAACGTTACACCAACCATGACAGACCTCCAAATTCGGTAATGACGTCTACCTGCCTGTTATTCGGGATCAGGTCATTGATGTCGGTCAACCGGGGGACCGCTGATGTCCGTCACTGAGGCGCTCGCAATTCCATCATTCATGCCCGTGACAAATCTTAGTCGAATGACTGAGTCATTCAGAGTTCCCAGGCCCTGCCGGGTGCTCGTCCTGCAGTCAATTGTGGTATCGATTCGCTTGCGCCCGCAAGCACGTTGCGTACGGCGTCGGCAAAGACGGCGCGAGCGATAATCGTCGAGGTGCGGCGCATTGATTTGGCTCAATTCAGTCGAACTGGCAAAGCCCGCACTGTGCGCAACGCCTTGTTTGGCTCGAGCCGATGTCTCAGCGGCAAACATGTGCGCGATGTCTTTCTCCAGCACCCCCCGCTCCGGTGGCTTTTATATTAGCTGTGCGCTCGTCAATGTTAAACGGGAGAACTGGACCAATGTTCTGGCAGGCTCTACGCCGTCATCGGCCACGAATCCAATGACGAGAATGTCAATGACCTGAGACGTCGCGTCCGCGGTTCATTGACATTATGGCTGAGGACGGGGCGTGCCGCAGGGGCAGTTGGCCAGAGTCGATTCGACGACACAGCTCTTTGGGCTTAAGGAATATTGCGGAGGTTCTGTTGGCTCTACATCCAATAGCGCGGATTCTTTGGGCGAGCACGAAGTCGCGTGGCTACGCCGTATCGGAGCGCGGCGAGGCCGGTACGATGTCAAGTTGAGAGGTGGTAAGAGGGTCTGCCGAACAGAAATTGAGCCATGTCAACGCGCATCGGTTTGCCGAGTGTATGAGGCGATCGTTTCTGCTCTCATGAAGGCCCGCGAAAATGAACTTCGGATTGATGAGACGATGTCGCGGGGGGATCTGACGACACTGGTGAGGTAGGGCAATGCGGAGAGGGGATGTGCTAGCAAAACCAGAGATGCTGAAGGTTCGGCCGCGGAACAAAACGTTGTCGTATGACATGGCGAACTTTCGCCACCGCCAATAATTACTACCGTAAGAAGGTCCCGATACGGTCTGATGTGCCACTGACCCGCCGGTTTTAGAGAAGCGTCGCATGCGACACTAAGAAGCTCATTCCCTCATGACAAGAGGAACGAAACAAATGAAGGGGGAGGTTCTTGCCGTTCGCGGGGCAGTGGTGGACATCGCCTTCAATGCCGGGCACCTTCCGCAGATCGATGAAGCGCTGGTAATCGAATGGGATCGGCCTGCCCTGCTGACCGTCGAGGTGCAGGCGCACCTCGACGACGCCACGATTCGGGCTGTTGCACTTCAAGCGACCGCCGGGCTTCAGCGCGGAACACCGGTGCGCGCGACTGGAGGTCCGATCACCGTTCCGGTCGGAGATGCCATTCTTGGCCGCCTTGTCGACGTGACCGGCAACGTGCGCGACAACGGGCCGCCACTACCTGAAGGGATGTCCCGGTCGCCCATCCACCGATCAGCCCCCACGCTCGCGGACCGCAGTCCCGCGACTACCGTTTTCGAGACCGGCATCAAGGTCATTGATCTTGTTGCGCCCCTCGCTCAAGGCGGCAAGGCCGCTATGTTCGGTGGCGCAGGCGTCGGCAAGACGGTCGTGGTGATGGAACTCATCCACGCAATGGTCCAAAGCTACCAGGGCATCTCCGTATTTGCCGGCGTCGGGGAACGTTCGCGCGAAGGCCATGAACTGCTCATCGAAATGCGCCGATCCGGCGTGATCGATCGGAGCGTGCTGGTCTACGGACAGATGAACGAGCCTCCTGGTGCGCGCTGGCGAGTGGGTCTGACGGCTCTGACGATTGCCGAGTACTTCCGCGATCAGAAGCACCAGAACGTGCTGCTGCTAATGGACAACGTATTCCGCTTCGTCCAAGCTGGCAGCGAGGTTTCCGGTCTCCTTGGGCGCCTGCCGTCTCGGGTCGGCTATCAGCCAACGCTCGCGACCGAGGTCGCCGCTCTGCACGAGCGGATTACCTCCGTCGGCGGCATCTCGGTCACGGCGATAGAGGCGGTTTACGTGCCGGCGGACGATTTCACCGACCCTGCGGTCACCGCCGTCTCGAGCCATCTCGACAGTATGATCGTGCTGTCGCGATCGATGGCGGCGGAGGGCATGTATCCGGCAGTCGACCCACTGCTGTCGTCATCGATCCTGCTCGACCCGCTCGTGGTTGGCGCGGAGCATTATCGCTTGGCGGAGCAGGTTCGCGAGACGATCGCCCATTACAAGGAGTTGCAGGACATCATCGCCCTCCTAGGGATCGAGGAACTGAGCGCGCGGGACCGGCTGATTGTTGGGCGCGCTCGCCGGCTGCAACGATTTCTAACTCAGCCTTTTGCGGTCACCGAAGCCTTCACCGGCAAGCCCGGCAGATCCGTGGCGCTGGCAGAAACCCTCAAGGGATGCCGTGCGATTCTTGACGGTGTCGCGGATAACTGGGCTGAGAGCTCTCTTTACATGGTCGGCTCCATCGACGAAGCGCAGGAGAAGGAAAGTGCGATGCGCCACGAGGTGGCGTCACCATGAGACTGTTGATCACCACCGCGACCGCAGTTGTCGTTGATGAGCCGAATGCCGTCGCTGTGCGGGCGGAGGACGAGAGCGGCAGCTTCGGCATTCTTCCCGGCCACGCTGACTTCCTGACGGCGTTGACGGTTTCGGTTGTCTCCTGGCGCGGCACCGACGGTGCACGGCGGTTCTGTGCGGTGCGCCGTGGCGTTCTCACGGTCAGCCGCGGAACCCAGGTCGCAATCGCCACGCGGGAAGCGCTGGTGGGTGACGATCTGGACCACCTGGAGCATCTGGTGCTCGCCAATTTTCGCGACAACGCCGAGGCCGAACGGTCGGCGCGGACCGCAAGCCTGCAGCTACAGATGAAGGCGATCCGCCAGATCGTCCAGTGCTTGCGGCCCGAGCGGCCAGGCGCCTTTGGAGGCGGATCGTGAACGGGGAGCCCCCGGAACCGGACGGCCTCGCTGACACGGTGCGCCGGCAACGCGAGCGCCAGCGACGGTGGCTGCGCGAAGGCAAGCCATCCCTGACGCTGTTCATTGGCCAGATCGGCGTGCTTGGCTGGATCATTGTGGTGCCCACACTGGTCGGTCTGTTCATCGGGCGATGGCTGGACCACAAGTTCGGGTCAGGCATTTTTTGGAGCGCGCCGTTGTTGCTGGTCGGTGTCGTGGTCGGGTGTTGGTCGGGGTGGCGATGGATGCACAAGCAATGACCGGGCTCGCCATGCCGCACGACGACATTTTTCGGCTCGTTCTCGACGCCTGCGCGTGGCTAGCCATTGGCACGTTGGTTGGCGCGTTCTTTTACCTGACGCTCCGGAGGAGCGTACAGATGTTGGCAACCGGCTGTTGCGTCAGCAAGGCGCTGGCATTGCAGTTG
>JASHRR010001503.1 GCA_030037185.1 Xanthobacteraceae bacterium
GGCGTGATGTAGGCCCAGTGCTGTTTGTATTGAGCGCCCTGCGCGATCCAGCGCTCGATCACCGCGACCTCACGGGCCGACAGGGTCTTGTGCGCCTCCTTGGGCGGCATCTTGTCGTCGGGGTCGGTGGAGATGATGCGCTTGTAGAGCTCGCTCTTACGCAGGTTGCCGGGCACGATGGCGCGCTTGTTCCTGTCCTCCGGGATCGCCCCGTAGGCCGCTTCCTGGACGTCAAGACGCAGGCCCGCCTTCTGCGTGGCCTGGCCGTGACAGGAGAAGCAGTTCTGCGACAGGATCGGGCGCACGTCCCAGTTCCAGTCAGGACGCTCCGGAACGGGCGTGCTGGGCGCTGCCTCGGCCGCTTGCTTGCTCGTTTGGCCGCTGTTGTCGTTGGTCCCCGCAAGGAGAACGCCGGCGGTCACCGCAACGATGCTGGCGCCTGTCATCAGACTCAAGGAGCCGATCTTACGCATGGATGGCGACCTCTTTGAATTCTCGGAGAGAAACTTTCCCTACGAACGACTCCTTTTGCCTGGCTTCATGCCGCGCTCCTTGCCCCGGATGCGATCGCACCGGTGCCGCGAGGCCCTGCCACAAGCCTCACGCCCTGCCGCAGCGTTCCAGGTACCGCTTCACGTTGTTGGGTCTCGGGCGACAGCAGTCGGCAATCCGCGCAACAGCTTTTTGGGCCGTCGTCATGGTCACGTTTCCTCTAGAAGCCCCTTTTCCACAGCTACACTACCTCCCAACCCGCGGGGAGGTAGCAGGGGCTTGCCGCAGCGATCTCGTTCTGCTGCTTGCAGAGATGAGACTAGGTTGCTGCGGCAGCGTCAACCACAAATCGTCCCACTTTAACGGTGGGATCAGGCCCGCGCCCGACCGGGTGGGGGCGACCCTTGCGCCCCGCCCGCCCCAAACGTCTTGCCGAACAAGAAATTCATTCCGCAAGTCTCGGCTATCTGGGATTATCCGCACACGGGCGTGTTAGGAGACGGGATGGATGAAGCTCAATCGCGGAGCAGTCGGTGTCATGGTCGGCGCGGTCCTCTTTGCGGCCCTCGCCGGCTGCGGCGGCCGCGACATCGTGATCGCGTCGACGGACGTCGAACCCGAGTGGCCTTTCACGGTGCCGGAGGTGACGGTGATGTGCGCCCCCGCATTGGCGATCTTCATCAGTGCTGACGGCCGGGCCTATCCCCTCAATGGCCAGGCCGAGCGCCACCCGGACCTCTATCAGAACGGCCCACTCAGCAAGCTGAACGATATCTGGAAGGTGGACCCGCAGATGAGCAAGCTGTCGCCGGACGCCCGCATGTCGCTCGAAGCCTTCACGCACAAGGCGATCGAGGCCTGTGCGAAGGCCGGCAAGTGGGAGCCGTCGCAGGGCTAGTCCCCCTGGACGCCCGTATTGAGCGCAGCGAGATTGTCCCCTCCGGCGCTGATTTTGATTTGTTCGGCCAATCCGGCGTGCCCGGAACCGCCCGGGGCGGCGCGTGCCGGCAACGCCAACACCTGGCATAAAAAGAAAAATATCTTTTCATTGTGGTAATATAAGCATTAATTAAAGTTATTTGTCAGCTAAGCCCGGTAAGCAGCGGTAATCGTGGAATACGCGGGCGCGGAATTTTTCCGGGCGATCTCCTCCACCTTGTGGAGCGGGCACAATTTCTCAATTGTGAGAACGACTTTGTGCGCCGGACGTTGCCTTGGCAAATGGTCGATCAAGCGAATGGTGCAGCGATACGGACAATGTTTGGTTGCAATCTACCCATCGCGCAGCGATGCGGAGCGCGCCCATGAGGCCGTTATTCGCTCGGGGGTGAAATTTTCAAAAGTTCGAAGATTTTGAAAGGCATCTGGCGAACTCTGCGCCGGCCGATGTCTCTTCAGTCTTGGCCCGGATCCGAGAGGGCCTGGTCAATTCAGAGTAGGTGATCGGCGATGAGCTTCTTGCGTACGGCAATTCTTCTTGCTGGGCTCACCGCCTTGTTTATGGGGGTTGGCTATCTGCTTGGCGGACCGAGCGGCGCCGTGATCGCGTTGCTCATCGCTGCCGCGATGAATCTCTTCACTTACTGGAAGGCCGACCAGCTGGTGCTCTCGATGCACGGCGCGAACGAGGTCGACGAGCGCACGGCGCCCGAGTTCGTTCATGTCGTGGCTGAGCTCGCCAGTCGCGCCGGTCTGCCGATGCCGCGTGTCTACGTTATGGATAACCCGCAGCCGAACGCATTCGCGACCGGGCGTAATCCTGCTCACGCTGCCGTTGCGGCGACGACCGGGCTATTGAACATGCTCTCCCGCGAAGAGGTGGCGGGAGTGATTTCCCATGAACTCGCCCACGTCAAGAACCGCGACACGCTGTTGATGACTGTCACCGCGACCCTTGCGGGCGCCATCTCGATGCTGGCGCAGTTCGGCATGTTTTTCGGCGGCGGTCAGCGCGACAGCAACGGCAACAGCGGTCTCGGCGTGATCGGGACCTTAGCAATGATCGTCCTCGCGCCCCTCGCCGCCATGCTGGTGCAGATGGCGATCAGCCGCACCCGCGAGTACGCCGCCGACGATATGGGTGCACGCATTAGCCGGGATCCTGAATCCCTCGCTGATGCCCTGGCCAAGATCGATGCGGCCGCACATCAGATCGAGAATGTCCCAGCCGAACAGAATCCTGCAACTGCGCATCTGTTCATTATTAATCCCTTGTCTGGGGAGCGCATGGACAACCTGTTCTCTACTCACCCGTCGACCGAAAATCGCATCGCCGCTTTGGAGCAGCTTGCCGCGCAGATGGGCGTCGGCCGCTCGGCCTGGGGCCGTTGGCGTCGGCGGCCGTGGGGCTGAGCCGCTTCGGACGGCTAGGGTGTTGGCGAAACCCCAAGAGGTCGAGCGCCGTTCGTCGTAGTCACAGTCGCACGAGAGCCCGGCGCTCTCGACTTTGGAAGCAATTGCGGCATTTGGCCGGCAGCGGTAAAGGAGTTGTACCGAACCGCTGGGCCGAAGTCAGGCCCCTATGGTCTCAACCTGACGCAGCTCACCTTCCCGGTTGGGATGTCTTCACCCGCACCATCGGTCGGGATTCTCTGCTACATCGTTGGGAACCGGCGCGAACACTCAACGGGAAGACCGAAAGCAAAGGGCTCCCTCGTCTACGAACCGTTTTGGTGTCTCGGGCATCAGTGGGGCAAACCAGGCAACCAGCCATTTGTCGCCTTAACATTAATCACGAAGGTATCGGGGCCGCGCTTCCAGGCATACCGGCGCGGACCCAATAGCCACGAGGGAACCTGCCGGCCACCAGGAGAATATCCCGGCAACATCGAGCGATACTACGAACCATCAAGGTCGCGGGATCCGCCGCGGCCGACAATATCTCGGCTGCGGTCACCTCCCAGGGATTAAAACACATTAACCGGTAGCTGCCGTGAGCTCCGCGGCTGTTCGAACGCCGCAAGGCCGCAGAGCAGGCTGGCGAGACTCGACGTCCGCAGAGGAATGAACGGCTT
>JASHRR010001504.1 GCA_030037185.1 Xanthobacteraceae bacterium
GTACAGTGTCGCGGGGGTAGGATTGCGATGCGGGTGCGTGTCATTTTTCTTCTTTGTTTCGCACTGTGCGGCGCCGTTCGCGCGGACGAACAGGCCAAGGGCTGGCTCGGCGCCACGGTCGAAGACCTTTCAGCGAAGGACGCCGCGAAGCTCGGCATGGAAAGCCCGCATGGCGTGATCGTGACGCGCCGCGCCGCGGGTACGCCTGCGGAGAAGGCCGGGCTTGAGACCGGCGATGTCATCCTCGGCCTTGACCGGATGCTGGTGGAAAACAAGGCGGGCTTTGAGGCCGATCTGGCGTCGAAGGCACCCGGCACGGAGATCAAGTTGCTTGTGCGCCGCGGCGCGCGCGAGAAGAGCCTGGCGATTGCGCTGGCTAGCGAACCGAAGCCTGCCATCGCTGCGGACGGGAAGCTGATCCTGCAGCTCGACACAGGCGGCCACAGGGCGGTCATCAGGGCCCTAGCCTTCACGCCGGACGGCAAGTTTATCGTCTCCGCAGGCGACGATAAGGTCATCCGGGTGTGGGATTGGCGGAAAGGCGCGACTGTTCGCGCCATTCGCGGGCAATCGGGGCTGGGCGAGGAAGGCAAAATCTACGCGATGGCGCTTTCGCCGGACGGCCGCTGGCTTGCAGCTAGCGGCCATTTTGACGCCGTTTGCCCGGGTCAATGCGAAGCCATCCGCCTCTACGACTTCGCCACGGGCGAGCTGAAAGCACTGTTAACGGGCCATAGGGATAAAGCCGTAAGCCTGGCCTTCTCGCCTGACGGCACTAAGCTGATTTCCGGTGGCGGTGATACCAGCGCCATTATCTGGGATGTCGAGCGCGGAACGCCGCTGCACCGGCTGCAAGAGCATCCCGACTTCATTTATGCGGTCGGTTTCACACCCGATGGAGCGCGGGCGGTGACCGCGAGTTATGACACGCTGCGGCTCTGGCGCGTAGCCGATGGCATGCTCATAAAGGAGATGAAAAGGCCGCTGCTGAGGAACGAGGTCAGGGCGCCTGGCGTCGTCTGGTTCAGTTCGGATGAGATCAGGGCCCTTGCCATCTCACCCAGCGGCACCATTGCGAGCGGGGACGCAGGAGGCAAAATCTGGCTCTGGGACAGCATGACCGGTGAGTTCCAAAGAGTGCTAGCCGACCAACGCTTCGCGGTCAGCTCGTTGCGCTTTTCGCCTGATGGTACCTTATTGCTGGCGACCGCCGGACATAACGGATATTGCGCCAACTGCGGTTGGGTCGAGCATGTCTGGGATGTTGCGACAGGGCGAGAAGTTACTGCTTATGCGAAGCAAGAGGAGAATGTGTTCGCAAGTTCCTACTCGCCTCGAGACGGCGTGGTAGCGACCGGCGGGCTTAATGGTGATATTCACGTCTGGGACCCCAAAACCGGTGAAACCAAAGCGGTGCAGAAAGGTACGGGGCGCTCAGTCAGGGCGGTGGGCTTCTCGGCTGATGGACGCAGCATCGCCTGGGGGCATGAGCGGGAGTTTGAGGAGGATCTGGCGCGCGTCGATTTGCCAGTGGCGCCGGCGGGTCCGCTCGAACGCGCTTTCCACTTGCCGCAAGGTGGCCAAACGCTGTCCGAGCCGCAGCCGCTGGGCAGTACCGGCACCTGGATCCGGCCTGACATCAGATCTATCGGCATCTCTTTCCAGCACCGCAAGGGCGATACTGTTGCCATCCTCGAACTTAAGAAGCCCGACGGCTTATCTCGGACGTCTATCGAGCTTAATCCATCGCTTGTGGAGAACTTTAGGTGTTTTGCATTTTCTCCCGATGGCAAGAGCGTAATTGCCGGCGGCAACCAGGGCATTCTCGCCGGCTACGGCCTCGATAGCAAAAAGCTCGGTGATTTCGTAGGCCACGAAAGCGCGGTGTTCGCTGTCGCTTTATCGCCGGATGGCCGCTACCTCGTTTCCGGCTCCGCTGATCAGACCGTGCGGCTTTGGAATTTGCGAACCCGCGAGCTGATCGTCACCATTTTCCGCGGCGAGAATGGCGAATGGGTGATCTGGACGCCGCAGGGCTATTACACGGGCTCGCCGGGTGCCGATAAGATCATAGGCTGGCAGATCAACAAGGGGGCGAACAAGGCCGCCGATTACGTTACCGCCGAGCAACTCCGCAAGTATTTGAACCGCCCGGACATTGTTGCAAAGGCCAACCAGCTCGCTTCGGCGCAGCAAGCCGTGCGCACATCCTACGGCACCGAGTTTAAGCTCTCGGACCTGCTCGCCCGGCCGGCGCCGCAACTTCACGTTCTGTCGCCCGCACCGAGCGCGTCCGTTGCTGCAGGGGGCCGCGTAGCGGTAAAGATCGCGCTGTCGGCAACGCCTGATCCCGTCACGCGCATCCGCATCCAAGTGAATGGCCGTCAGCTCGATGATTTCCTGCCGCCGATAGGCCCAAAGTTCGAGCCCGGCGAACATGAGTTCAGCGTGCCGCTCGCCAAGGGCAGGAACACCATTGTGGTGACAGCGCTAAACGAAATCGGCTGGTCCAAGGTGCAGGACGGCACTCTGACGCTCACCAATGAGAGCGCGGGCGAACTCGATAAGCGCGGCACCCTTTACATCCTCGCCGTCGGCGTCACCAAATATCCCGGCATCGCCGATTGGTGCCGGCCAAAAAAAACCTGCGACCTCAGTTACACCGGCCAGGATGCCATCGCCTTCGCCGAACTGGCTGAGCGGCAGCTTGGGCCGTTGCATAACAAAACGGTGCGCCGGGTGCTGGTCAATGGCGGCTCGGATGCCGACACCCCGACCGCTGCCCATATCATCGATGCGCTCAGTATTCTCTCGGATGCAACGGCCAACGACACGGTAGCCGTGTTTCTGGCTGGCCATGGCATCAATGACGGGCCGAACTATCGCTTCATCTCGACCGACGCGGCGGGTGAGGGCGGCAAGATCCGCGCCTCCTCGATCGTGTCCTGGTATGCGATCGAGGAGGCGATCGATCAGGCCAAGGGGCGGCGGCTTCTGTTCGTCGACACCTGCCATTCGGCGGGTGCCTATAATGAGCGGCTCGGCAATACGGCCTATTACGCCAACATCCTGGTCTATTCCTCGGCACGGTGGGATCAGGAGGCACTTGAAAGCGCCGAATATAAGCATGGGCTTTTCACGCAGGCGCTGTTGGAAGCGCTCAACGGCAAAGCTGATGCCATGCATCAAGGCCGGGTGGATACGCTTCAGCTCAACGACTATCTGCAAAAGCGCGTGCCGGAACTCGCAAAAGCCTTCAGGTACGAGCAGAACCCGCAATTCTTCAAGGGCCGCGACGCGGAGACCTATACACTCGCTCTCGTGCGGTAGTTGCAAATGTTAGCGCGCCGCTCTTGGCCTAGCCGCTTGTGACCGCGGTCAATTGGGGCAAAATGCGGGTCCGGTTGTCAGAAAAACATGACTTAAAATCAAAAACTTACCCACGGGACGGTGAGGATGGGGCGCACCGTCCCAACGCTGTCCCCGGTGCTGAAAAGTGTGAACCGGCGCAGTGGCGGCCGCTCTCGTCAGGCGCGTGGAGTTTCGGCACCACGTACATCTGGGGTAGTGGCGATTATGTGGCCGTGGCAAAACCGCTGTGCGTCCTTGCCGGCAAGCCCGATGCCTTTTTCGATGTCGTTGATCATGTCGATATTCATAAGCACCCCGAGCGCGGCCGAAATACAAAGTCGGTGGCATCTCCCTCGACTTGAAAGTCGATGTCGATGATCATTGGGTTGACAGCTCGGTCGTGCACGACCGAAAGGCGCGTCGCGCTCCGGCCCGCAGGTTCACAGCGCCAGCCGGCGCAAGCCGGTTTTTCCACCTACCCTCTTGCGTTCGGCAGAGATGATGGATATCCCCAGCTTCAACGTCAGCTATCTCGATGACGGCAGCAGCGCTCAACCGGTGGAGCGGTGAACCCGAGGGGGGAAAGTCAAGCGTGCACGGCTATTTGGTAATGTGCTGTTCATCCTCTCGCAATGTTGCTCTCCGTACTATCGCAGTCTGACTCATTTTGGGACCAATGAGTTCGGTCAGGTCCGCCGTGGTTTCTCCACACTCACGGCGAGCGCCCGACCGGAGGTTTCCGGAGGTGCATTCGGGGCTATCTGAGGAAACCCGGCTGCACGCTCGGCGCCCGCCAACCCCAAGGAGACATTGATGAAGAAGACCATCGTCAACTTACTCGGGGCTGCAACGATCGTAGTGATGGTGGCAGCGCCTGCGACGGACGCATCCGCCTGGCGCGGATGGGGATGGGGGCCAGGTATTGCGGCCGGCGTCATTGCCGGCGCCGTCGTCGCCGGCGCCATCGTTGCCTCGCGGCCTCCCGGCTATGTCGTCTACCCAGGTTATGCGCAGCCGGTCTACGCGCCCGGCTGCTATTGGGCGTCCCGGCCGGTCTACGATGGTGTGGGCCGCGTCGTCGGCTATAGTGGCCAGCCGGTGCAAGTGTGCCCCGGTTACTCGCCTCCGCCCGGGGGCGCCCCGTATGCCGGCGGCCCGCCCGGGTATGCTGGCGGCCCGCCGGCTGGCGGCCCGCCCGGGTATGCTGGCGGCCCAGCCGGCGGCCCGCCCGGATATGCTGGCGGCCCACCTGCGGGCGGCCCGCCCGGATATGCTGGCGGCCCGCCGGCTGGCGGCCCGTCGCTTTATGCTGGCAGCCCACCTGCCGGCGACCCGGTCGCCTCCTGCATGCAGCGCTTTCGGTCATACGATCCGAAAACCGGAACCTATCTGGGCAACGATGGCCAGCGCCATTCCTGTCCGTGAGCCCGCTGAACGTCATGCTTGATTTGGGAGGCGGACCTCCCACGGGCTAGGAGGCCTCCTTAGCGCTTTCACCAGTCAGCGCGATCAATGGGCGGTCTGCGGGCCGCCCATTGCTTCTGATTAACTCCTATTGGACGCGTCTGGCCAAAAGACTTTGGAGTGATTCGCAGCGCCGCCGATCTTCTTCGCGTGCAGCGACGATGACATGCAGCCCTGGCTAGCCATCCTCGAAGACACCCAGCAAAATCGGAACGGAGACCGGTTTGCAGCTCGGTTTGCAATTTAACGTTCGTTCGGTAACGCGCAGACCGCCGCCTCGCCTCAAGGATCGCCTCGACATCGCTTTGGTGAATGGCCCGCGATGGCAGGATCTCCGGAACGCTGCACCCGGACTGGGCCCGCGAAAGCGAGGCGATTTTCAACCGCTCGGCCGTGACGACCATGCTTGACGACTCTCTGCGCCTCTCGCCACTGGCAAAGCGGCCGCCGCTACAGCATCCGCGGATCTGACCAGCACGGACGTTCTATCAAGCGATCCTTGCTCTGACGCCAAGAGCGACGTGAGGAAGAGCAAAGCCCTTCTGGCTCACGGCTTGAAATCCGTCCGGTTCGCTTGCGGAACGCTTGCGCGCCAGGCCTGCGCGGCGGCCGGGATCGCATCGAGACGTCAACCTAAAGCACCGCAAAGGCGCAAGTGACATCCACAACGACGTGATCTTGCGAGGTCGCCCGCGAGTGTGCGCACATATTGATGACCGCCTGGGATTATCGAGAGAAGACCCCTAGAGAGCGGACGCGAACGCAGGCCGTACGAAACCAAGATGGCCTCATCAGCATAAACGGCGGTACGGCGCTGCGCTCTGCATCCTTCATGCAGAAGGTTGTGACGAGGTCTGGCCGCATCCCCGGGTTTGATGGCAGCGGCTCATTTGGTGAGGCCGACCTGCTTCATGTAGGTCGCCAAATCCCAATAATCTGAATTGCGACTGATCTTTCCGTCGGTGAACTCGACAACGGTCGTACCGCGAACCTCGAAAGGCTTATTGGTCGCTGGCAGACCGGGGAAGTCTTGCGTTTGCCGCCCTCGCCAAATCCATTCCATCGTTCCAGATTTTCCGTCGGCCGCGACAAAACGCGATTTCAACTCGAATTTCAGATCCGCGAAAGCCCCAAAGGTCCCTGTCGCGATGTCGCGAAGGACATCCCGCCCGTGGCTGGCCGCCCCAAAGGGTACGTCTTCGTAATCGACGCTGTCGGTGAACAAGGGCAGAAGCTTCTCGACATCGCTTGAGGACCACGCAAGGGCCCACTGGTCGAGCACATGTTCGAGTTCTTGGGTATCTGCACAGCGTGCGCTTGAACCGCCACCGGCCAACGCCAACATGCCTACGAGCACCAGCAATTTCCGACGCATTGGGGTCTTGCCTCCTTCCGCGAGTTGCTTCGACGGACATGTGAAGTCCTCCGCAGAAGCGATTGTCGTGGGGCCTTTCAGCCGATAACTGTCGTCCCTCGACTGCAGCCGCGCAGGGGACGAGCATACGCGCGGCGAGCGGCTCGCGCTATTGGATAGCGCAAGAATTTGCCCACAACGCGCACCCAACAGGTGCGCTGACTCAAGGGACGGACCGAGCGGCACCTCGGTTCGATGCTCCAGGCCGATGGCGTCGAACAACGCTCACAGGTGATTAGGGGGTATCAGTGGCCCGACCATCGGCGTGATGAAGCTTGTCGGTCGCTTCCAAGGCCCGTAAGCCTGTCAGCATTTGTGTCCTCGCGTATCGGCATACATTGCCGCGGTCGCATTAAGAGCCTTCAGGCTCGCGCAACGCTGGGACCGGCTCATCACACTCGGTCGATTTCGGCTTATTGGCCCCGCGGCCCTCCGCCACCGGCATCCCGGGCACGCAGGCTGTCACGGCCGGCAGCCGCGATCGTGCACGAGGGTCAAATCCCGAAGCTCGATCCCAGCATTTCGGCGCGGATTTTAGCTTCAGCTGCCGCCATTGTCAGGCGACAGCTCTTGGGCCATCTTTATAGCGGGCTTTTCATTTCGACGCCGGAGGATCGCATGGACACGCTTTCGCACGCTGCTTTCACGCGCCGCTCCGTTCTGCTGGGCGCGGCAGGGGTTGGCTTCAGAGCCGCCGCAATCCTGCCGGGCGCTCTCCTCGCGAGCCCTGCGAAGGCCTCGACCCGTCGCGGAATCGTCGGCGTCATCAAGCCGAGGGCGACGGATTCCTCGCTGGTTGACATGATCAAGCTCCTGCCCGATGGCATCGGCGTCGTTCCGGTGTACCTCAATCTGACCCAAGGCTCGCGCGAGGAATACGGCAGCAGCTACGCCGCATACGAGAAGCACATCGCCTATCTCGCCTCACAGAAGTGCACCGTTATCGCGATCGAAGGCGCCCCGCCGTTCATGCTTTTGGGCCCCGCGCGCGAGGCGGAGATGGTCGAGGGATGGAAACGCAAATACAACACCGTCATGTTCACCTCCTCGCAAAACCAGGTAAACGCGTTCAAGGCGCTCAACGCGAAGAGAATTCTTGGCATCACCTCAGGCTCCGGCGGTCCGGACATGAACAAGGTCTACGCGAAATATTTCGAGGACAGCGGGATCGATGTCGTCGCCATGGAGGGGATCGGCGCTGAATTCAAGTCCGTCCCGGACGTGCCACCGGCGACAATCGCTTCCTTCATCAAGAAGGCCTTTGTCGAGCACAAGGGCGCGGACGCCGTCTATATCCTGGGCTCGTCGCTCGAAGCGCTTCCTTTGATTGCACCGCTGGAACGCGAGCTGGGCGTGCCGCTCGTGCAAGCGATCGCCGCGCGCATCTGGGAAATCCAAAAGCGCCTCCATTTACACGAGCCGATCCAGGGCTATGGCCGTCTGCTCGAAACACTCCCGGCGTAACCAGCCCCGTGCTTCACAGGGGTTTGATCAAGCAAGCGGCAATCAGACGGGCACCCATATTCTGTACGGCTCTGCAAGGAAAGCAGGCGATCACCGGTTTGAGACAGTCCTTGCAGAGTTTCCAGTACCCGGCATGTCGAGATCAGCGTCGCTGGCTTGCCGTCGTCACGGCAACGCCTCCCGTATCAGCCCCTTGTCGCGAATTTCGATCTTTGCCGCAACGAGCGTGAGGCAGGTCTCACACGCGAGGCGGTCTGGCCCCAGAACAGGTGGGGACGCGATTTACGCAACGGCGCGGTCATCGACGGCTGTTGGAGTTGGCGCGGTTGCGATCATGACGACGGCGTAAAGGAAGATTGCGATCGAGACGACGTGAAACAGCGTGAACGGGCCGATCAGTGTGCCATAAGGCTTGAGGAATTCCCAAATGAATCGCTGGAGGGCATAATAGCCGACCGCGAGGTAGAACCCGTTTTCGATAACAAAACGGCCGCCCTTGCGCGCGTTGGCGATGTAAAAGATCGCGAAAGAAGCCATGCCGGCGCTCTCATAAAGCTGAACCGGATGGCGGAAAACACCATCGCCGAAATCGTGGCCCCACGGTAGGGTGGTCGGCGTGCCGTAGGTGAAATCATCAAGCCCGGCAAGAAAGCACCCGATGCGCCCGATGGCCACACCGATCGCGAGCGGCAGCGCGAACCGGGCACCGGTGCGGGCCACGATTTGAGCGCTGCGCTTATAGAGTTCGACAGCGATAATACCGCCCAGGATGGCGCCTTCGATCGAACGAGCAAAGCCAGTTTGGTGAGATAGCCATAGATTGCCGGTGCCGAACGCTATGGCGGCGACGCCAGCGCCAAACACAAGTACTGCCGTGTATCGCCAGTCCGCCCGCACAGTTGGAAACTTCACAGCCGCGGCTCGCGTCAACAGGTAATAGGACAGTATGGCCCCGATCCATGCGAGCGCATCGAAGATTGTGTGAATCACTGTGACGTTCGCAATCACATACCTTACATACTGGCTTACGTGCTACCCGGCAACACCGCACGGCTGGGTTGAGCGCCGAGCAACCGGCGCGTTGCGGGGGCGGCCGACAGGAGAGCACGCTCTTGCTGTTGCCGGGCGACACCCGCAGCCCGAAGCCCTTTATCTCGTCATCCCGGAGGATCGCCGCAGAGGACGCCAGCTGCGTCCACCACCGCTTGGTGAGTTTGGCCATGCCGCCGCTCGCCGTTCTCGTGGTCCGCGTGTCCGCACCAAGTCAGCACCGAAGCGCGGGAAGCTGCGACTGTCGGACTGGGTCAGGGCGGGATCAAGCAAACTGTCGGCTGCGGTTCCGGTCAAGCTATTTGGCCGGCGGGAGGGTGTCGCACGCCGCACGGCCCAACAATTAAGGACTATTTTGGCGATTTGGGAAACTGGGTTCCTCAGGATGATACCTCAGCGGCCAGCCGCCACGATTGGAATAGTCAGTCATGCTCAGCCCGAACAGAAATAAAAGCCAGAAAAATCCGCTGCCGGCAAACACCCACTTCAATGAGGGTAATCCTTTCAGGCGCATGAACAGGAGGAATAATATCGCGGTCTGCACCGCGGCGATCCCATACTGAACTATCGGCGCCCAGATGCCGATCCCGAGGAACGCCGTCCACACGCTCAAGCCGGCGAGCAGGAGCATGACTGCCCATGCGATCACGAACGGCAACGGCCGGGCGCGTTTTGGATCGATCTCCGGCCCAATAGTCACGAACGCCCCACCAGGTAAATGGAGGGATAAAGGAACAGCCACACGGTGTCGACGAAGCTCCAGTAGATCCCGACCACTTCAAGCGGGGCGTAGTAGGCCGCAGTAATCTTCCCCTGACGTATCCGCCACACCAGCATGTAGAAAATGAGCCCAATTCCGATCACCAGGTGAATTGCGTGGAGGCCTGTAGCCACCCAGTAGAACACCCAGAACAGCTGGCCTGCCCGCCCCTCCCCTGGCCTGGTTTCGAAATTCACAACCGGGACTACCTTGCTCTGAAAATCCAGGTCATATTCATAACCCTTGATGAACAGGAATGCGACGCCAAGGGCCGCGGTGGCAATCAGCCACCATATCATTCGCGTTCTCTCGCCCTGCGCGGCTGAATTGATGGCGAGCACCATTGTCAGGCTGCTGGTCAATAAAATTATCAGGTTGACGGTGCCGCACCACAACACCGTATCCTTTGCGGCTTCGGCAAACTCCTGGGGATAGGATAGTCGATACAGAAAGTAGGTGAAGATCAAAGCCCCGAAGAAGAGGGTCTCGTTGACGAGGAAGACCCACATCCCGAGCTGAGCCGTATCGCCCTGCTGCTCGAGAGTCGAGTACTGGATCTCGGGCCGCAGAGCGACGCTATCCGGCATGATGGTCGCCCTCCTGGGTGACGAAGCTGTCGTGCTCCGGCTCGTAACAGTAGGGTGCCGCTACCACGACCGGAGTGCGCTCGAAATTATGCTGCGGGGGAGGCGAGGGCGTGGTCCATTCGAGGCCGGTTGCGCGCCACGGGTTGGCATTTGCTTTGCGGCCCCAAAATAATGACCATGCCAGGTAAAGCAGCGGGAGGGCGTAGGCGACGGCAAGAATCGAGGCGCCTGCCGATGACAGCAAGTTCCATGACTGCCATTCAGGAGGATATCTATACCAGCGCCTGGGCATGCCGAGATAGCCCAGAACGAATTGCGGGAAGAAGGTGAGATTAAATCCCACATAGGTGAGTATCGCGGCGAACCGCGCCCACATTTCCGGGTAAAGCCGGCCCGTCATTTTTGGCCACCAGTAGTGCAGCGCGCCGAAGAACGCGCTCACCGTGGCGCCGACCATGATGTAATGAAAATGAGCGATGACGAAATAAGTATCATGCACATGGACATCGATCCCGAGTGTCGCAACCGTCAGCCCTGTGACCCCGCCGATGGTGAACAGCAGCACGAATCCGAGCGCGTAGAGCATCGGCGCATCGAAACTGATACGGCCCTTGTGCAGGCTTACGGTCCAGTTGAACACCTTGATGGCCGATGGAACGCCAACAAAAAAGGTCAGCAATGAAAACACCACTGCGGCGTAGACGGAAATCCCGGCCACGAACATATGGTGAGCCCACACGAAGAAGCTGAGGATCGCGATCGCCATTAATGCAATCGTCATTCCGGCATAGCCGAAGATGGGGCGGCGGGCGTAGCAGGGAATGATTTCGCTGACGACGCCCATTGCGGGCAGGATCATGATGTACACGGCGGGGTGGGAGTAGAACCAGAACATGTGCTGCCAGAGCACCGGATCACCGCCCAGCTTCGGGTCGAACAACCCCACGCCAATGAAACGCTCGACCGCCAGCAGAAAAGTGTCCATCGCCAGTACCGGTGTGGCGGTCAGCATCACCACGCTCACCGCATAGATGCTCCAAACGAATAACGGGAGGCGCATCCATGTCATCCCTGGGGCACGCATGCGGTGTATAGTGACGATAAAGTTCAGCGACGTCATAATCGACGAGAAACCGTTGATGAAAACCGCCATGGCGGCGGCAAATACGTAACCGTTGGCGTAAGCGGTGGACAACGGCGTGTAGAAGGTCCAGCCAGTGTCGGCCCCTCCCATTATCAAGGCATAAAGCACCACCAGCCCGGAAAGGTTGAACACGTACCAGCTGCCAAGGTTGACGCGCGGGAAGGCGAGATCGCGTGCGCCAATCATCAGCGGAATGAAAAAGTTGCCGAATGTCGTCGGAATGGAGGGGATGAGAAAGAACCAAACCATGATGATGCCGTGCATCGTGAACATGCGATTGTACACGGCGGGCTGCAGCAGGCCCTCGGGCGTGGCGAGGTTTAGCCGCATCAATGTTGCGGCAGCTCCGCCGATGAAAAAGAAAAAGGTAATCGACACAAAGAAGAGAAGCGCAATGCGCTTGTGATCTCTGGTCACGAGCCATGACGAGACGGTATTCTCGGCTGTCAGATAGCTCGGCTCGCCGGGACCGTCAGTGCTGACAACTGCGGTGCGCTCGGCCGTTATGGTGCTCATCTGCCGGACTCCGGTGCTCGGTGCAGGGATTTTATGTAGGCGACCAGTTTCAGCAGATCATCCTCGCCGAGCTGCCCCGAATAGTCGGGCATCACCGGCGGATACCCGGCGACAGTGAAGCTGCGCGGATTGACAATGCAGTCTCGTATGTAGGCTTCGTCGGCCGTCCGCACCGAACCGTCCTGCAGGTGCACCACCGTGCCATAGAGGCCGGCGAGCGAGGGTGCATGAACCGTGCTGTTCCTGTCATGGCAGCCGCTGCAGCCGTGGGCGATGAACACCTCCTCACCTTGCGCGGCCAGCGATTTGTGCACGCCCTGCTCGGTCAGCCATTGCGCGTAATCGGCGCCCGTCATGACGACGATTTCGCCCAGCATCGTCGCGTGCTGGAGCCCGCAGTACTGGGTGCACTCGAGTCTGAACACGCCGGTCTTGATCGGCTTAAACCATATGGTTTCAAGGGTGCCGGGCACGACGTCGCGTTTGACGCGGAATGCCGGTACAAAAAAGCTGTGAATGACATCCTCGGAGGCCATCACCACCCGGATCGTCTTGTCGACAGGAACGTGAACAGCATCGATCTCGCGCTGGCCGCCGGGGTGCTCGACTTTCCACATCCATTGTTTGCCGACGACATAGACCTCCTCATCTCCCGGCGGCACCTGGTATAACCAGATGTAGATGGCTGCACCAAACCCGAAGAGGATGAGGAACACTCCCAGAGTGCCAGCGGTCCAGCCGATTTCGACATGCCAAGTCTTTTCGGCGAGACCGGCCCGCGAAATGGCATTTCCGCGCCGATAACGGAAACAAAAGGTCAGCATCATCCCAATGACCGTGACCATGATTAAGCCGGCGAGGCCGAGCACGGCAACGAAAAGAGCGTTGACCGCTTTCGCATTTTCAGCAGCTACTTCGGGCCAGAAGGGGATCCAGTGGTACATGGAGTCACGAACGACGCCAGCGGATGGCGGCGAATATCCCAATTAGCATCAACCCTGCCGCGATGTCGGCGACGGTGAGGGCTGTCAGCACCAGCGCCGTAAACCGCCCGCGCGGCGCCCCGCGCGGATAACAGAGCAGCAGCAAGCGGGTGAGCGGCCCCGCCGGCCGGCCTTGTCCGGCGGCAGCCAGCGCGCCGCCTAGATCTCGCTGCGAAATCGCAACGCCTTCAACATAACGGCTGATCACGCCATCCGGCGCGGCGATCACGAAGCCGGCCGGATGGATGTAGGCGTTGAGTAGAGCGTCGTACCTGTAGGGGAACCCGACCGCATCGGCGATCTTGCGTACCTGCGCAGGCGATGCCGCAGTCAGGAAATGTAGGCCGGTTGTGCTTCCGCCATGATCAAGAAGTGCGGCATATTTGGTCTGCGCGGCAAGCGCGTCGGTCGGCTTCTCGCGCGGATCGATGCTGACCGCCACCAGCTCATAGTCGCGTCCGGCCTCAAGTGGCAGGCCGTTGAGCGCCTCCATGACGGTGCGCAGGGTGACGCCGCACAACGACGTGCACCCCAGGTATTCGAGCACGAGAATGACGGGCGATCTGGCGAAATATTCACCAAGCGCCACCGGGCGGCCAGATTCATCGACCAGTCTCGTCGCCAATGGTAGCCGAGCCCCTGGATGTGGGCGCAAGGCGAGGTCCGATGCGTCGCTCGTGCCGCTGGCGGCAGGCCGTGCGGTCGGAGCCATCAGGGTGACGGTCAAAGCGGCAGCCACCGCAAATCCGATGATGCAGCCGCCAGCCGTCCGCATCATTGTTGCCACTCAGGAAAGCCTGGCGCCCCACGGCGTGCCAGTTTCTTCATCGCCTCGTCGATCGGGATGTGCACGATGCCTTTCTGCTTGTCGATCCAGCCGTATGTATTGAGCCGCTTCTCCTCTTCGGCTCGAAACCGCTTCAGCTCGGCCTCGGGATTGCTCTGAAGACGCGGACCCGGTGGGGATATGCGTAAGGTTCGGTCGACATCGGGCAATGCATCGGGAAATGCGGCGATCACCGCGAAACAGGAAGCCGCCAGCAGCACCAGTATCGCGACATAGACGAGAGCGACTGGCCCCGGCGACCAATCCGACGGCTCAAACGCGGTATTGGGATTCTCCAATTGGGCCCCGGTGGGCGCCGCGACTGCCTGCTGCTCGCCTGCGGGGCGGTGCGGCAGCAGAAATCTCCAAACGAGGAAGGCGAGGAATCGGCTAAAACCTGAGAACCGCCGACGCGCCGGCCCGGAGTTTCGGCCGTCGGAGTGGGTCGGGTCAGCCATGATCTGCCGTCCAGATTGGTCCACCGGCCGGCACCAGCCGGTGCCCGTACCGTAAGAACGAGGTGAACAGCAAGACCATGCCGCCGCCGAGTGCGAGGACGGCCGCAACATCCACCCAGAACCGAGTGGGGTGCGTGAATTCCGGCATAACCTGTAGCCATGTATGGGCGAGGCGGCTCACCAAGATGCAGCCGCAGATGGTTCCAACGACAGCGCGATTGCGCTTGCTCGGCGCCCACAGCAGAACGAAAAAAGGTACTATGAATCCAAGTCCCGCCGAGACATAGATCGCCGGGCGCCACACCGAATTCAGGCGCGTGAGGTACCAGGGAATCTCGAGCTTGAGGTTCTCCTCCCATATGATAAGGAACTGAACGAATTCGATATATGCCCAGAAAATCGTGGTCGCGAGCAGGATTTGCGAAAGGTCGATCATGTGCTGCCGGCGCTCGCCGGCCGGCCACCCGAAGAGGGTGATGGCGAGCAGCACGGTTGCCATGCCGGTGTTGAACCAGCTCGCTCCCTGCGCGTAGGCAAAAGCTGAGGACCAGAATGTCGGTTCAAGCGACATAATCCAATCAATGGCGGCAAAACTCGTCGACAAGGCCAGCACGATGAGCCCAATGCCGCTTATCCAGGACAGCGCCGAGCGTATCGGCAGGCCTCCTCGCCGCGGTCCCCACAACACAAACGCGGCCAACAAATTCCACACAGCGACGTAGACACCATATCGGACGAAAAAATCAGTTCGATTAAGGTAGAATACATTTCCAAGGTCGGCCGGCGGATGGGTCCAGCTATAGAGCGAATTCACGCCGAGCAAAGCCGCAATCCCGGCAAGGCTCGCGATCGGCATGGTCGCGGCCGCCGCGTCGAGGACGGGGCGAGCGGTTGCCATCCAACCGCCGCCGCTGAGGTCGTGCACCAGGACAAGCGTAACGGCCGCGAGCGGCAGGCCTAGGCAAAACAGATAGCTGCACAGCCACGCATGCAAGAATGCGGTCCAGTCGCTGGTGGCAGCGATCGCGCAACCGCTGACCCCCAGCACGCACAGCGCCGCGGTGATCAATTCGAGCCAGTTTGCGTTGCCTCTCATTGTAGCGCGCCCAGCTCACCGGCCGGCACATCGGCGAG
>JASHRR010000169.1 GCA_030037185.1 Xanthobacteraceae bacterium
TGATCGGCCGACGGATTGCTTCACTTGCACCCACCTGTCCCCGAACATCTTCGAAGGAGTTGGGCACAATACCAGATCGCCGGGCCGATGCGAGCATTGCTTGCATCAGCTCACAAGTCACTCTGTCTCCTCTGATTTTTGTTTTCACCAAGTCGCGACAACCATTTCCTTGCCTGAGTTCGGACATTTTTCGGGGCGGTGCCGCCAAAGCTCGTACGGCTCGCGACCGAGCGCTCGACCGATAACGCCCGGAGCGCATCCAGAGTGATTCGCGGCTCGATCGCCTGCATCACCGGAAGTGGCAGCCGATCAAGCGTCACCCCTGCCTTCTCGGCCGCCGCCACAATCCGGCCAGTGACATGGTGCGCATCGCGGAACGGCATTTTCAGGTTCTGCACCAGCCAGTCGGCAAGATCGGTCGCGGTCGCATAACCGAGGCCGGCGGCGGCGCGCATGCGGTCGAGGTCGGGCCTCATGTCCCGCACCATTCCGGTCATCGCGGCGAGGCAGAGTGAGAGGGCCGCCAGCGCATCCATGGCGCCTTCCTTGTCCTCCTGCATGTCCTTCTGGTAGGCGAGTGGCAGCCCCTTCATCACCATCAGCAGGGCATCGAACGCGCCGGCGATGCGGCCAGCCTTGGCCCGTACGAGTTCGGCCGCATCCGGATTGCGTTTCTGCGGCATGATCGAGGAGCCGGTGGTGAATTTGTCGGACAGCTTGAGAAAACCGATGAGCGGCGACGTCCACAGCACGATCTCTTCGGCGAAGCGCGAGAGGTGAATCGCGGCAATTGCCGCGCCCGCGAGCGTTTCCAGGACGAAGTCACGATCAGATACCGCGTCGAGCGAATTGGCGGCCGGCCGGTCGAAACCGAGCTTCTTTGCTGTCATCGCCCGGTCGAGCGGGAAGGAGGTGCCGGCCAGCGCCGCCGCGCCGAGCGGACATTCATTGAGGCGCTTGCGGGCATCGCTGAATCGGCCCCTGTCCCGCGCGGCCATTTCCACATAGGCGAGGAGATGATGACCGAAGCTAACAGGCTGCGCGGTCTGCAGATGCGTAAAGCCCGGCATCACGGTCGCGGCATGCGCCAGCGCCTGTTCGGCCAGGGCGCGCTGATAGGCCGCAAGGCTTGCGTCGATACCGTCGATGGCATCGCGTATCCACAGGCGGAAATCGGTGGCAACCTGATCGTTGCGCGAGCGTGCGGTGTGCAGCCGCCCGGCCGCCGGGCCGATCAGCTCGGCAAGGCGCGACTCGACATTCATATGGATGTCTTCGAGCTCGCGCTTGAAATCGAATTTACCTGTCTCGATCTCTGACAGGATGGTGTCTAGACCGTGCGCGATCCGTTGTGCGTCCTGTGCCGCGATGACGCCTTGTTTCTGGAGCATCTCGGCGTGCGCGCGGCTTGCAGCGATGTCCTGGCGAAACAGCTTGCGGTCCACCTCGATGGAGGTGTTTATTTCGGCCATAACGGCGTCGGGCTCGTCGCTGAAGCGGCCGCCCCACATTTTGTTGCTCATGACGGACACATCACGTTGGTAAAGAAACGGCTAAGATCATGACGGATCATCCCGAACACACCTCGCCCGGCTCTGCCGCGCCAGCCGGTGAGGACAGGGTGGCGACCCGGAAACGGTCGCGGGCGTTGGTTGTGGCGATCGTCGGGCTCGGCACCCTTGCGGCGGTATACGGTGTCGTGGGTGCCGCGCGCAACGTCGGCGAGCCCGCGTGCCGCTCGGCACTCGACCTTGCGCGGCGCATGGAACCACTCGCCCATGGCGAGGTCGCTGCCGTCAAAGTCGCGGACGAGGCCCGCAAGCTGCCGGACCTGGCGTTCCGCGACGCTTCTGGCCAGCCGAAATCGCTCGCCGACTGGCGCGGCCGCACCGTTCTCCTCAATCTGTGGGCGACGTGGTGCATCCCGTGCCGCCGGGAAATGCCGGCGCTCGACGCCCTGCAGGACAAGCTCGGCGCGCCGGATTTCGAGGTGGTTGCGGTCAACATCGATACCCGCAATCTGGACAAGCCGAAAAGCTGGCTACGGGAGGTCGGGGTCGACCACCTCGCGTATTATTCGGACGCCAATGCGAAGGTCTTCCAGGACCTCAAGGCAATCGGCAAAGCGATCGGCATGCCGACCACGCTGATCGTCGACCCCAATGGATGTGAGCTGGCTTCGCTTGCTGGGCCTGCCGAGTGGGCGAGCGATGACGGCGTCAAGCTGGTGGGCGCCGCACTCGGGCGTTAGCCGCTCGTTTCGGCCGATGGAGCCGATACCGCGAAAAGCCATTCGGCCAATGTAAGCATGCTGTGGAGGCGACCCGCACCGTCGGAAAGTCGTCAAGAAAATCCGCCGAGCGGTCCGCCTTCAATGTAATTGATGACGATGAGCGCCTGCACCGGAACGGCCAACAAACACCGAGACCTCCGAGCAGGCGCTTCCCTCATGGAACAGCCCCTTTAAACCAAACGATCTTTACCGCCGCCGAGATGCCGACCGCCAAGTGCGCCCCTCAATTCGTTGCGTCAATTTTCCCGTTGCGGCCATTTGCGAGTGCAGGCCATGAGAACCGCGGGAGCCAAACGGGCAAGACCAGAGTTGGGCCCCCATCGCCTGTTCGGGGTCACTGCGCGGCGCGCGGGTTCGAGACCCATGATCTGCTTGCGGCGAGCGCCGGAACTCAGACCGGAAGGTGGTGGAAAAGCCTGCATCGTCAGGGGCACCAGCGTTAGATACAGCAACACGAGCTTCGACCGGGAGAAGGCGAAGCAAGGCAAAACACCGTGCAAGCACTCTTCATCGGCCAGACCTACATTGATGTTACGTTCCTGACCGACCGTCTGCCGACCGGCGACGAGAAACACGTGGCCTCGTCCTATGCGGTGTCTTTCGGTGGCAACGCCGTGACGGCGGCATTCTGCTGTGCCAAGCTTTCGATTGTTCCGGACCTCATCGCCTCTCTGGCGGATGACTGGCTCGGCCGCATGTTTCTCGACATGGCGGCGAAGTACGAGATTCCGATCCATCCACGCAAGGTCGCCTCGTCTTCATTGTCGTTCATCATGCCGAAAGACGGCAGACGGGCGATCGTACGTTGCCGCGACAGTGGCTACCTCAATCCATTTCCTGCGCTGGACCTCACCGGCTGCCGCGTGCTTCACGTCGATGGTCATCAGCCCGATGCGGCAATTCATTACGCCAAACAGTGTCGGGCGGCGGGAATCCTGACATCGCTCGATGGTGGCGGACTGCGGTCGAACACCCATGAGCTGCTGGCCTTCATCGACGTAGCCATAGTGGCCGAGCGGCTGTGCGAGCAGATGCGGTTCACCCCTGCGGAGATGCTTGAGTACCTTAAAGCGCGCGGCTGTCGCATCGGCGGTGTCACGTCGGGCGAACGGGGCCTGCTCTGGTATGATGAGAACGGCATCGTTCGCCTGATGGCCGCGCTCCCTGTGCCGCAGCATCAGATCTTGGACACCAGCGGCGCCGGAGACGTCTTTCACGGGGCCTATGTGTACTCCTACTTGTCCAAACCAGACCAGACTTGGGACCAACACCTGCGGTTCGCGCGGGCCGCCGCCGCGCATAAGATCCAGTATCTCGGCAATGAGTCGGGTCTGCCCACCTGTGCCGACATCGAGGCGATACGGCAGAAATTTGGCGAGCCGCCGTAGCCGGCGCAATCGCCCGCGCCCATGGCGAGGCGGCGTCTGCGCGGCGCCCTCCTGTAGCGCGCAGCATCCCCGCCTCGCACAAGCGAGGTGGGGAAAAGCTAGCGGCTGTCGCCAGAACCGCCCGCCATAATCGTCGCCGCCTGACCGGTCGTCACCAAAAATCGGCGATAATTCTTATCGAATAGCGGTCCTTCCCGCTTGGGGGTTGGGCCGCGCATCCTTGCGGCGGCGCAGCTCCTCGATTACCTCGTCGGCTGTGCGGGCCATTGGGGCGATCATGCCGGCGGAACGAGAATTGGACTGCGTCCAGCCGGCCTGTTTCGGGGACGAGATCACGACGTAAGTTGCTGTCGTTACTGCTGAATGCTAAAATTATTTGACGCCGGGACAAAATGAGCACCACCGACGGACCCCATCTTCCGGGCGAGCGCATCCTCCTCATCATCGGCGGTGGGATTGCAGCTTACAAGTCGCTCGATCTGATCCGTCGGCTGAGGGAGCGTGGGGCGGATGTGCGGGTCGTGATGACGCAAGCCGCGCAGGAATTCGTCAGTCCGCTCTCGGCCGGCGCTATTTCGGGGGGGCGCGTTTATGTGGATCTGTTCGATTGGCGCACCGAATTCGACATCGGCCATATTCGGCTCGCCCGCGACACCGATCTGGTCGTCGTCGCGCCCGCCACCGCCGATCTGATGGCCAAGATGGCGGGCGGCCATGCGGATGACGTCGCCTCGACCGTTCTGCTTGCGACCGACAAACCAGTGATCATCGCGCCCGCCATGAATCCACATATGTGGGGCCATGCGGCGACCCGGCGCAATCTTGCGCAACTCATTGCCGACGGTGTCGCGGTCGTCGGCCCCAACGCCGGCGAGATGGCGGAGCAGGGTGAAGCAGGCATCGGCCGCATGGCGGAACCGCTGGAAATCGTTGCTGCCGTCGAGGCCCGCCTGATTGCCCGGCACAAGACCACAGGAGCGTTGTCCGGGCGACGCGTGCTCGTCACGGCCGGGCCGACGCATGAGGCGATCGATCCGGTGCGTTACATTGCCAATCGGTCGTCTGGGAAGCAGGGTTTTGCCATTGCACGCGCCGCGGCCGCGTCGGGCGCGGAGGTGACGCTGGTGACGGGTCCGGTGTCGCTTGCCGATCCGCCTGGCGTCACCCTCATCAAAGTCGAAAGCGCGCGCGAGATGCTTGCCGAAGTGGAACGGACGCTGCCGGTCGATGTCGCGGTGTTTGCCGCAGCGGTGGCTGACTGGAGGATAGCCGGGCCGAGTCATCAGAAGCTGAAAAAGGGCGCAAGCGGGACGCCAAAGCTCAACCTCATCGAAAACCCCGATATCCTGGCGACAGTGGCGCATCGCAAACTGATGCGCCCGCCTCTTGTCATCGGCTTTGCGGCCGAGACCGAAGACATCATCGAGAACGCCCGCGCCAAGCTCAACCGCAAAGGCTGCGACTGGATCGTGGCCAACGACGTTTCGCCTGCCACCGGCATCATGGGCGGGGATCGCAACAGCGTGCATCTGGTCACCCGCGATAGCGTCGAATCCTGGCCCGAGGACGACAAGCAAACCGTCGCCGGCAATCTCGTCGCGCGCATTGCCGTTGCGCTTGGGGCCGCCGCAAAATGACCGAGGTGGAACTGCAAATCCTGCGGCTGCCCGACGCCGCCGATCTGCCACTGCCGTCCTATCACAGCGCTCATGCGGCCGGACTCGATCTCCTGGCGTCGGTCCCGGCGGCGGCGCCGCTAACGCTCCTCCCCGGCGAGCGTGGCCTTGTCCCGTGCGGCATTGCGATTGCGCTGCCGCACGGTTTCGAGGCGCAGGTGCGGCCGCGATCCGGCCTCGCCGTTGCGCACGGCGTCACCGTGCTCAACGCGCCCGGCACCATCGACGCGGATTATCGCGGCGAGGTCAGGGTGATGTTGGTCAATCTTGGCGCGAAATCGTTTGCCGTTACCCGCGGAATGCGCATCGCCCAGTTGGTCATTGCGCCGGTGGCGCGCGCCCGAATTGTCGAAGCGCCGGCGCTTGATGCAACCGCGCGCGGTGCCGGGGGATTCGGCTCGACCGGAATGCGATAGCGTTCGCGCTCACTCGTCCTTGATGCCGGAAAGCATCGCCACCTCGTCCCATTTGTGTTGCTCGGCAACCAGGAAGGCGGCGAACTCCTCGACCGTGGCCGGACGGATGAAAGAGCCCAGATTCTCCAAAATCGTGCGGGTTTCCGGCTGCGCAAGCACGCGATTGACCGCGCCATTGAGCCTGGCAACGATTGCCGGCGGCGTGCTGGCTGGAGCCATAACTCCGGTGAAGGTGCTGACGACAAAATCCGGCACCCCCTCCTCCATGAAGGTAGGAATATCGGGGGCTTTTGGATCGCGCGTCGCGCTCGCGATCGCAAGCGGACGAATTCTGCCTTCTCGCGCCAATGGAACGACGCCGGAGACTTCGGTGAAATTCATCTGCACTTGACCGGACAAAAGGCCTGCGATGACCTCGGGCGCGCCCTTGTACGGCACGTGCTGTATGTCAATGCCGGTTCTCAGTTTGAGCAATTCGCCGGCGACATGGGTTAGGTTTCCGAATCCGACCGAGCCGTAGTTCAGCACGCCCGGATGGGCTTTGGCGTAGGCGATGAATGCCGGCAAGGTTTCGGCCGGACCTGTCGGATTCACCACCATCACTTCATAGCCCTGGGCGAGCCTTGCGACCGGTGCAAGTCGCTTGAGCACCTCGAAATCGCGGATGTGAGAGACTGCCGGGAACACCACGAACGTACTGGTGTTTCCGAACAGCAGGGTGTAGCCGTCAGGCTCGGCGGCTGCGACCGCTCTGTTGGCAATCATGCCGGAGGCGCCGGGGCGGTTCTCGATGATGATCGGGCAACCCAGCATTTCGCCGAGACGCTTCGCAACGATTCGACTGACCACATCGGTCGGGCCGCCAGCCGTGTAAGGCACAATCGCCTTGATTGCCCGGTTTGGGTAGGTCTGGGCTGCTCCGGTGCTTGCAGTGGCGATAACAATTGCCGCCGCAACAGGCGCAATGCTCCACTTTGTCATGACCGGCCCCACCTTCGATGGACCTGCCCCTCTCCGTCCCTCCCCCGCCTGCGGGCAAGGGTAGGCAGGGGACGCCTCACGGTGTCGACACCTTGTCGCCGGGCTCGAGTGTCGCCGGCGAGTCGACCGATTCGACTGCAGCTGCTGCCGGCGCCTTCGTCAGGATGCGACAAAGCCGCGCTATGGTAGCACGCAATTGATGGCGATGCACGACCATGTCCACCATTCCGTGCTCCTTGAGATACTCCGCCTTCTGGAATCCTTCGGGTAGCTTTTCCCGGATCGTCTGCTCGATCACCCGCGGCCCGGCGAAACCGACGAGGGCGCCCGGTTCAGCGATATGAATGTCACCCAGCATGGCATAAGAAGCCGTGACGCCGCCGGTGGTCGGATTGGTGAGCACCACGATATAGGGTTTGCGCGCCGCTCGCAGGTTCTGCACCGCGATGGTGGTGCGGGGCATCTGCATGAGCGACAGAATGCCCTCCTGCATACGCGCGCCGCCGGATGCCGCAAACAAGATGAACGGGGTCGTCCTTTGCGCCGCCGTTTGCAGTCCCTTGATGATGGCCTCGCCGGCCGCCATGCCGAGAGAGCCGCCCATGAAGTCGAAATCCTGCACCGCGATAACGACCGGAAGGCCATCGAGCTTGCCGAGCCCGAGCTTGACCGCGTCCTTCAGGCCCGTCTTGGCGCGCGCATCCCGCAGCCGGTCGGCGTAGCGACGCTCGTCGCGGAATTTCAGCGGATCGGACGGGACCTCGGGTATGGCGATGTCGATCCAGGTCTCGCCGTCGAAGACCGATTTGAGCCGCGCCGTCGCCCCCATGCGCATATGATAATTAGAGACCGGGATGACGAATTGGTTTGCCTCGACATCCTTGTAGAACACGAGCTGCCCGGTATCGGGGCATTTGATCCACAGATTTTCCGGCACGTCGCGGCGCAGAAAGCCGCGGATCTTCGGTCGGACGACGTTGGATATCCAGTTCACGATGCTACTCTGCCGCTTGCTGTCGGCGCGCCGCGCACACCGGCCGCGAGTTCGGCGACCAGCCCGGTGACTGCCGCGACGGTGGCGGACGTCGCTTTGCCGGGGGCATCGAGGCTCAGACGCACCTTCTCGACCAGGGCCGAACCGACCACCACCGCCTCCGCACCGCGCGCGATCGCGGCCGCGCTCGCGGCGTCGCGGACACCGAAGCCGACGGCCACCGGCAGGGCGGTGTGGCGCCTGATCCGCCGGACGGCTTCGGCAACCAGGCCCGCATCCGGCGCCGCAGCGCCCGTGATGCCGGTGATCGAGACGTAATAGACGAATCCGGAGGTGTTTGCGAGCACCGCCGCAAGCCGCCGGTCGTCGGTCGTCGGCGTCGCCAGGCGGATGAAATTCAACCCCATCCGTAGCGCCGGAAGGCAAAGCTCGGCGTCTTCCTCGGGCGGCAAGTCTACAACGATAAGGCCATCGACGCCGGCCGCCTTGGCGTCGGCAAGAAAACGCGCCACGCCATAGACGTAGACCGGATTGTAATAGCCCATCAGCACGACAGGCGTCGCGTCGTCTTGCGAACGAAAGTCGCGCACCAGCTCGATCGTCCGCACCAGGTTGTGGCCGGCGCGCAGCGCCCGCAGGCCCGCCGCCTGGATGGCGGGCCCGTCCGCCATCGGGTCGGTGAACGGCATGCCGATCTCGATCATGTCGGCGCCGGCCGCGGGCAGCGCTCTCAGGATTGCCGCCGATGTCGCATGGTCCGGGTCACCTGCCATCACGAAAGTGACGAGACCGGCGCGGCCTTCGCGTCTGAGCGCGGCGAAGCGAGCGTCGATGCGGGTCATGTGCGGCGCTGCAAATAGTCGGTGACCGTCGCCAAATCCTTGTCGCCCCGCCCCGACAGGTTCACGACCATCAGATGATCCTTGGATTTCTGCCGGGCAATGTCGATCGCCCGAGCCAGCGCATGCGCCGGCTCCAGCGCCGGGATGATGCCCTCAAGCCTGCTGCAAAGCTGAAAAGCTGCCACCGCCTCGTCGTCGGTCGCCGACAGGAATTTCACCCGACCCATGTCGTTGAGCCACGCGTGTTCGGGGCCGATGCCGGGATAATCGAGGCCGGCCGAGATCGAATGGGCCTCCTCGATCTGGCCGTCGTCGGTCATCAGCAAGTAGGTGCGGTTGCCATGGAGCACCCCCGGCCTGCCGCCCGCAATCGAGGCCGCGTGCTTGCCGCTCGCAAGGCCAAGCCCCGCCGCTTCGACGCCGAAGATCTCGATGGGGCGGTCATCGAGGAAGGGATAAAACAGCCCCATTGCGTTGGACCCGCCGCCGATGCAGGCGACCAAGGAATCCGGCAGGCGGCCTTCGGCGGCCTGCATTTGCTTGCGCGTTTCCTCCCCGATGATGGATTGGAAATCGCGTACCATCGCCGGATAGGGATGGGGGCCGGCGACCGTGCCGATGCAATAGAACGTCTCGGCCACATTGGTCACCCAGTCACGCAGCGCCTCATTCATGGCGTCCTTGAGCGTCCGCGAGCCCGATTCGACGGCGCGCACCTCGGCGCCCAGCGCCTCCATCCGCAGAACATTCGGTTGCTGCCGCTCGACGTCGACGGCCCCCATATAGACGATGCAGGGGAGCCCGAACTTGGCGCACACCGTCGCGGTGGCGACGCCATGCATGCCGGCGCCGGTCTCGGCAATGATGCGCGCCTTGCCCATGCGCCGCGCCAGCATGATCTGGCCGAGCACGTTGTTCACCTTATGGGCGCCGGTGTGGTTGAGGTCTTCGCGCTTGAGATAGATCCTGGCGCCGCCGCAGTGATCGGTCAGGCGTTGGGCGAAATAGAGTGGTGACGGCCGGCCCACATATGTCGCAAGATGGCCATCGAGCTCGTTGCGGAATTTCGGGTCCGCCTTGGCGTCCGCATAGGCTTGCTCAAGGTCAAGGATCAGCGGCATCAAGGTTTCAGCCACAAAGCGGCCGCCGTAGATGCCGAAATGGCCGTGCTCGTCCGGACCGGTACGGTACGAATTGGGGTGTCGTCGCACGTTCATGGCTCAAGTGCTCATCGGTCACATGCCGCACTTGCGGTTCCGCCCTTACCCTACCCTCCCGGCGGCGCGGGGCAGGGTGGGAGCGCGCGCCGCGCGGATGAACTCACGAATGAGGTCGGGGTCCTTTTCGCCCGGTGTACGCTCGACTCCGGACGAGACATCGACCCCGTCCGCGCCGGTCATTTCGATCGCCTCGGCCACATTGTCGCGGTTGAGCCCGCCTGAAAGCATGAACGGGACGCGCCGGTCAAGGTTCTTCAGGAGGCGCCAATCGAAAGGTTTGCCGAGGCCACCGGGGCGGGTGGCCTCGCGCGGCGCCCGCGCATCGAAAATGAGCCGGTCCGCGACCTCGGCATAATGCGGGACGCAGGTCAGATCATGCCGGGTTTCGACCGCGATCGCTTTCATCACCGGCAACCCAAAACGCCCCTTCACCGCCAACACCCGCTGTGGCGTCTCCTTGCCGTGCAGCTGCAGCAAATTCGGCGCCAGCGCCGCAATGCTCGCCGCGATCCACTCGTCATCGGCGTCCACGGACAGCGCGACCTTAAGGGCCCTTCCCCTGATGCGCGCCGCCAACGCATGTGCGGCCGCGAAATCGAGGTGACGCGGGGAGGGAGGAAAGAATACGAACCCGACCATATCGGCGCCCGCGAGCACCGAGACATCGAGCGCCTCGGGGCTCCGCAGGCCGCAAATCTTGACGGTGGGTCCCATTCAGAGAAACCTTGTGATGCCACCTCTGCTGGGCGGGTCTAGGGCGGGCACGCGGCGCCCGCCTCGCCACCACATTTAGGCGGCAGGCGGCGCATTGCTATGCGGCAGGCAACCTGTTGCCGGCGGGGCGCGGACCGGCCGGCGAACGGCCTTGGGGCCGCGCCATCTGCCCTTTCAAGTGTACCAATTCGGTTCGCATCGTGACCACTTCGGCTGCGAGTCTGGAACCTGTTCTGCGGTGTTTGCCCTGCTTGAGCCAGGCCGCGAAGCCGCCGAGCACCACGCCTGCGATGAGAACCGTAAATCCCGCCACATAGAGCGGAACCGACAGGGCTAGGTCCGGATCAGAGGCGTCGAAGGGGTTGAAGGACACTGTGACGGGCTGCCGATTGGCGATCGCCAACCCCACCAGCACGGCGGCAACCGGGATCATCACGAGCGCCCTCAACAATCTGCGGATCATCGGCCTCGCGCCCCGCGTCGATGTTTGGTCGAAGAGATGCAAGCTCCCTGTGAGATGCCCGTCACCAGCTTGCTGCGCTCACTTTGCTGCAACTTCGGCCGCCGGCCGGTTCAGCCGTTCGCGCATTTCCTTGCCGGTCTTGAAAAACGGCACGGACTTCTGCTCGACGGCGACATGCTCTCCGGTTCTCGGGTTGCGGCCCGCGCGGGCGCGGCGATTCTTGACCGAAAAAGCCCCAAAGCCGCGCAATTCAACGCGGTCTCCCCGGGCGAGCGCCGCCACGATCTCACCCAGGATGGCGTTAACGATATTCTCTACGTCTCGCTGGTAGAGGTGAGGATTCTGTCCTGCGATACGTTGCACGAGCTCTGACTTGATCATGCTGAGATGCCGTTCTTCACTAGGATAGGCCGTGCGGGCCACGCCCGATCCTCAAAAACCCCCACAACCGGCCTTGACTCAATTCAAGGTTAATTGCCGGCCGAAGGGTGCCAAAGCATTAACAAACCGTCAAGATTGAGCTTTTCGGCAGTCTGCAGGGCGCCCGTCGTTTCCAACTCGGATTGAAGCGAACCCAGACCGAGGGACCCGAGCATTTTGGCAATGCCAAGGTGAAGGAACGACAGCTGGCTGAAGCGCGGATGGAGCCGCCAATCGCGCACCGGCATTTTCGGATCGATGTTACTGGACTTGGCGAGCCAGTCGATGGCCTCCTGCTCGCGGCCGATCTCGTCGGCAAGCTTGAGCGAAATCGCCTGCCGTCCGGTAAAAACGCGGCCATCGGCAACCCGGTTCAGGTCTTCGCCATCGAGCTTTCGGCGATCCCTCAGGATGTCCTTGAACCAGGCATAGGAATCAACCACCAGCGCCTCGATTGCGGCACGGGCCTCCGGTGCGGTGGGCTCAAGGCCGTTGGGAGCAGCCTTGAGCGGGGAAGACTTTATCTCTTCCACCTTGACGCCGAGCTTGGTGAGCAGATCGGTGAGGTTGGGATACTGGAACAGCACGCCGATCGAACCGAGCAAGGAGGAGTTTTGAGCAATAATGTGGTCCGCCGCCATGGCCGCCATGTAGCCGCCGGATGCCGCCAGACCGTCGACGACAACCACGGTCGGTTTCTGCACCGCTACCCGACGCAGCGCCTGGTGAAGCTCCTCGGACCCCGCCGTGGTTCCTCCGGGGCTGTCGATGTGCACGATCACGGCGCGGGTGTTGCGCGAGCGCGCCAGATTATCAAGTGCCTCGGTGCGCTCACGGTCTCCGACTATGATGCCCTGGATGGTCACCCGCGAAATCTGCGGACTGAGCGGCTGGGCGAGCGAGGTGTCGGAACGGCGCGCCACCAGGGCGGCGGCCACCACCCCTGATATGGCGATCAGCACGGCCGCTACCCGCCAGAAGGTCAATTTGCGCCGCAGCCGGCGCCGATCGACGATATGGTCTGCTTCAAGCCACATGGGGACTGGTCCGGATTGTGATCGAAGGCGCTGGCGGAGCTGCTCGACTGTAATCATTCTTTGTCTTCCAGATAAACTGGGGTGGGGTGGCGTGGGGTGGTGCGACTAGCGTTCTGCGCATACTGCATCCTTGCAACCATCAACGTCCATTGTCATCATTGCCGCCGCCAGCTGCTTCCAGATATCCCAGATCCTAGCAAAGGCGACGATCGGCGCGCCATGCCTTGCGCGCAAGCAACTTCGGTTTCTATCAAAAGCGCCAAAGCAAACCGCCTGACCCCTGGTATACCAGAGCCCGGCAGCTGACCAGCCCGACCGGGCACCATCGACCCCAGCCTCGCCGGGTCCCTGCGTGGCGATCGCGACCCCGGCAGCTCAGGTCAAACGGCAGTCGGGCCGCGCGATTGCCGCAGCATGCTCCTGGGAAACACGATGCTCCTGGGAAACACCTGTCATCGCACCCCGGAGTTCATCCGGGGATGGCCGGGGCACCACCTTTTTAGCCCCCCGGGGCCTCGCGGTTGGCTGCCCGAGCCGGTCGGGCCCGGCCGGGTCAGCCAATGTCATCGCGCAGACCCCGGTCATTCCTTCTTTTCGGTAGCACGCTTGAGTGCAGTGCCCAGAATATCGCCAAGCGTCGCGCCAGAATCGGAGGAGCCATATTGGGCGATCGCCTCCTTCTCCTCGGCGACTTCGAGCGCCTTGATCGAGACCGTCACCTTGTGAGCGCGGCGGTCGAACTGAGTGACGCGAGCATCGACCTTCTCGCCGACCGCGAAACGCTCGGTGCGTTGCTCGGAACGGTCACGAGCGAGCTCGGAGCGCTTGATAAAGGTGGTAAGGTCGGTCCCGACCAGTCTCACCTCTAGACCGGACTCTTTGACTTCGAGAATCTCGCATGTCACCACCGCGCCCTTCTTGACGTCGCTCGCCTCCGCAAACGGATCGCCTTCGAGCTGCTTTATGCCGAGCGAAATCCGCTCCTTCTCGATGTCGACATCGAGCACCTGCGCGCGTACCTTGTCGCCCTTCTTGAAGTCGTCGATGACCTGCTCGCCGGGGCGCTTCCAATCGAGATCGGACAGGTGGACCATGCCATCGACGTCGCCGTCGAGACCGAGGAACAGGCCAAACTCGGTCTTGTTCTTGACCTCGCCTTCGACCACGCTGCCGGGCGGATGTTTCTCGACGAACACTTCCCATGGATTGCGCATGGTCTGCTTGAGGCCGAGCGAGATGCGCCGTTTGACGGGATCGACCTCGAGCACCTGAACCTCGACCTCCTGGGAGGTCGAAACGATCTTGCCTGGGTGGACGTTCTTTTTGGTCCATGACATTTCGGATACGTGGATCAGGCCCTCGATGCCGGGCTCAAGTTCCACGAAGGCGCCGTAGTCGGTGATGTTGGTGACGCGGCCGGTGAGTCGCGCGCCAACCGGGAACTTCGCCTCGATGCCCTGCCACGGATCGGCCTGCAGCTGCTTCATGCCAAGCGAGATTCGGTGGGTCTCATGATTGATCTTGACGATCTTGACCTTCACCTGCTGTCCGATGTTGAGCACCTCGGACGGATGATTGACCCGTCGCCACGCGATGTCGGTGACATGCAGCAAACCGTCGATCCCGCCGAGGTCCACGAAGGCGCCGTAGTCGGTGATGTTCTTGACCACGCCGTCGATGACCTGCCCCTCTTCGAGATTTTGCACGAGTTCCTGACGCTGCTCGGCGCGGGTCTCCTCCAGCACAGTGCGGCGTGAAACCACGATATTGCCGCGGCGCCGGTCCATCTTGAGGATCTGGAACGGCTGCGAGACATTCATCAACGGAGTGACGTCGCGGATGGGCCGGATATCGACCTGGGAGCGCGGCAGAAACGCCACCGCGCCATCGAGGTCGACCGTAAAGCCGCCCTTGACCTGGTTGAAGATGACGCCCTGGACCTTCTCATTGTTCTGAAATGCTCTTTCAAGCTTACCCCAGCTTTCCTCGCGCCGTGCCTTGTCACGCGACAGGACCGCCTCGCCCAACGCATTTTCCACGCGCTCCAGGTAGACCTCGACGGTGTCGCCGACCTTGAGTTCGTTCTGCCGCCCCGGCCCGTTGAACTCACGCAGCGGCACGCGGCCTTCGGTCTTGAGGCCGACATCGATGACAGCGAGGTCTTTTTCGATCGCCACAACGGTGCCCTTGACGACGGCACCCTCCTGCAAATTGCCGTGAACGAACGAATCCTCGAGCATTGCAGCAAAGTCTTCCCGCGACGGCGCGGCAGCGGCAGCTAAAGCCATGCATTCTCCTGTGTGGCGGTACCGGTGGCTGGACCAAGGGGCGCGTCAAATGCTCGTGGCCGGAGGTCCCACATACCTCCGGCGCGCCCCACCCTTCCCTTCCCGGCCTGCGGCGGGAGGAACGGGTGGGGGCCGGCGCAAACCGAGCGTTTGGCACGATCTATTGTGTCGGGTTCCGCAGCG
>JASHRR010001505.1 GCA_030037185.1 Xanthobacteraceae bacterium
TTGTCTGCGATCAGTCGAAATGCCGAAACGTAAGGGCTGAGGTCGAGCCTGTCGACGGCAAGGGTCCCTTGGAAGATCTGCCGGCCCGTGGTGGCATAGCTCAGCACGCCCTCAGCGACGTTCCCGTCAAGCTCGACATTAAGGTCTGCCAGTGAGATCGCTCTGCCATTGACGGCGGCGCGCGCTTTCAGGGCGAACCGGCCGAGGCCGCCTGCCGGCAGAGCATGGCCGCCGCTCCACTGCAGCGCTTCGCGCAATGACGCGGTGTCGGCCGCAAGCGTCCCGTCAATTTTCAGGGAGGGCCGGTAGCTCATGGTGCCGTCGAACGCGGCTTTGAGCGGGCCCGCGTTCATGCGGAATTTCAATCCGGAGTCATCGCCCGCCAATGCGCCCGCGAAGTTTGCGATGGCTAGACTGGTGTCGACCGTCTGGTTATGCCAGATGAAATGGCCGGTGGTGGCGAAGCTGTTGGCGATCGATGGCCAGGCCAGCGACAACTCGACACCCTCAAGCGTCTCATGGACGTCCCGGTCCGGCACGTTCACGGCCACGATGCCGTCCCTGATACCGATTTCCGAGAACGACAGCACGCGCTCATCGCGGGCCGCGTTGGGCTTGAGCGCCCGCGCCAATATGTCGATCAGCGGCGACCAATTGGTATGGCCGTCAGGATCGACCGTCACGGCGATATGCGGCTTGACTAGCGAAATATCGGCGATTTCGATACGGCCGGTCAGCAACGGCATTAGCCGCAGATTGACCTTGAGCTGCTCAGCCGCGAGCGCAGTCTCCCCGGCGACCGTCTCCCCGAGCGCCACATCGGAAAACTCCACGCCCGGGACCGGAAACATCGACACCGAAATCGGTCCGCGCATCAGGAGCTCAAGACCGCTCGCCGCTCTGATTTCGTTTTCGACAGCGTCGCGCACCGTGTTGGCCGGAGTGACGCGCGTCGCTGCGGCGATGACCAAGGTGCCGGCCGCAATGACGGCCACGGCGAGAATGGCGATTCGTTTCAAAGCTTATGGCCGTTTCGTAAAAGGGGTTCGGTTTCGATTATGACGGGGGGAGCGCATCCGCAAGTGTGAATCGAGACGTTGATAAGCCAAAGTGGGGACAATGGAATGTGGGTTAGGTCTGTGACCCTTTCGTGGCCGTAGGAAGGGTTGAGCCCAGGCGAGCCGTCCCCCCTCCCCTACCCCCGCGCGCCGGGAGGGGCCCGCGCCTTTCGCGGGAGCTCGACCTGCTTGCCCAAAAGGGGGCCTCGCCACAGGATCTGATGGCAAGTTTGTCGCGGCGGGGCCCTCCCGCGCACCGGGAGAGGAGGGACCGTGCTGCCCCCGTGTCGTCTGGAGACGGTCTGGAGACGCAGGAGGCAGCACTGTGCCCGCAATATGGGCAGGCGAGCCGCGATTAGGCAAGGCTCGCGTCAACCGTGAAATCAGCTTCGGTTTTCGCGCGGATGTCCGCCACGGTGACGCCTGGCGCGAGCTCGATGAGCTTCATGGCGTTAGAATTTTTCTTCTCGATGGTAAATACGCCGAGGTCGGTGATCACCATGTCAACGACGCCGGCGCCCGTCAGCGGCAGCGTGCATTTATGTAGGAGCTTGGGTGCATCTTTGGCCGAATGCTCCATCACGACGACCACCTTCTTGACGCCGGCGACGAGGTCCATGGCGTCGCCCATGCCCTTGACCATCTTGCCAGGGATCATCCAGTTGGCGAGGTCGCCGTTCTGAGCGACTTGCATTGCGCCGAGCACCGAAAGGTCGATGTGTCCGCCGCGTACCATGGCGAAGCTGTCGGCGCTCGAGAAATAGCTGGTGGTCGGCAATTCGGTCACGGTCTGCTTGCCCGCATTGATGAGATCGGGGTCCTCCTCGCCTTCAAACGGGAATGGGCCGGTGCCGAGCATGCCGTTTTCGCTTTGCAGCTGGACGTTTATGCCGCCGGGAATGTAGTTGGCCACCAGTGTCGGAATGCCAATGCCGAGATTGACATAGAAGCCATCCCGCAACTCCTTGGCGGCGCGTTCCGCCATCTGCTCTCTGGTCCAGGGCATGTCGTCCTTTCAGGTGCGTTTGCGCACGGTTCGCTGCTCGATGTGCTTGACGGCGTTCGCGACATGGATGATGCGATTGATGAAGATGCCGGGCGTTATGATGTGGTCGGGATCGATCTCGCCGGGCTCAACGAGATGCTCGACTTCCGCCACCGTTAATCGCGCGGCCGTCGCCATCATCGGATTGAAGTTTCGCGCGGTTTTTCGATAGACGAGGTTGCCTTCGGTATCGCCTTTGAACGCGTGCACGACGGCGAGATCGGCCACCAGCCCGGTTTCCATGATGTAGGCCTCGCCGTTGAAGATCCGCTCTTCCTTGCCGCGGGCGATGTCGGTTCCGGCGCCGGTGCGGGTGAAAAAGGCCGGGATGCCGGCGCCGCCCGCGCGGATTCGCTCTGCCAGCGTGCCCTGCGGATTGAATTCGATGTCGAGTTCGCCGGCGAGATATTGCTGGGCAAACAGCTTGTTCTCGCCCACATATGACGAGATCATCTTTCGGACCTGCTTGGATTCGAGAAGTATTCCGAGCCCGACGCCGTCTATTCCGGCATTGTTGGACACCACGGTCAGGTTTCGCACGCCCGAGTCGCGGATGGCCACGATCAGGGTCTCCGGGATACCACACAGCCCGAAACCTCCGGCCATGATCATCATGCCGTCCCGGAGTACCCCCGCGAGCGCCGATGGCGCATCGGCGTAAACTTTGTTCATGAACTCGCCTCTCCCGCTAAGCCGGCCGCCGGCAAGCCAAGCCGCATGATGGGACCGCTCGCCAGTTCGCAAGAGGTAGCATGATCCGTGCCATGGTTGAAAGAAAAGCGACGCCCGCGGGTAGGCCTTTCCCCGCAAGGTGAGGGTAGCCGCATGCCAAGACAGACCCTGGCGATCGGCTTGGCTGCCCCACCTTGGTGGCGCTAATGCCTCCGTTGGTTCTCGTGCGGAAAGCCCCGACCCTTGTCCCCGAGCCGGTAAGGAGCACCGTCAGGGGCGCGCGATTCCCTTGCTTGTTGGGGAGGGACAGGGCCGCATGAGCGGGCGCGATTAGCTAAAACGCGGGCAATCGCCCTAATGTGCGGGCGGCGGTGTCGCGGCGGGCGTCGATGTCGCCGGCCCCTCGCCGGCCATCAGGAGCCAGACTTCCGTGTCCTTGGCGCCGTCGTAATGAACTTCCTTGGCAAAATGGGTTACGTAGCTGCCGGCCGGAAGCGGGACCGTGGAGTCCGGGTCGAACTTGTCGCCGGTTCCGACCCACCAGGTGCCCTTGAACACGGTGATCATCCGATCGTTGGGGTGCCAATGCGGCCGGCTCATGTGGCCGGGGAGCCATTTGAACATCAGCACATAGGGACCGGGCTTATCCGGGTCGCCGTAAAGAACCGCCGTCTCGTTGCCCGCGGCCTCGTTGCGTTTCCAGACGAACTGATCGGGCAGCTTGATCGAGATCGCCCTCTGATTGAGCTGCTGCTCCGCGGCGCTGCTCATTCCGGCCGCCGCGAGCGACAAGGCGATTGCGGTTGTGATGAGCCTCATATGTCTCATAGGTTCCTCCTGGTCATCGTTGGGCGTGCGTGAAAGCAGGGCAGCCGATATCGTCGCCCAATGTCCGGCAGCTGGCAAGATGACTGCTCTTTGGTCAATCCGGGGTGCTGGAGGAATTGCCGCCACAAGACATCGTCTCCCCGGCCCGAGCCTCGGTCCGGTATCTTCTCCGGTATCTTCAAGGAGTTGCTGGAGAGCTGTCCGGCTCGCAATACGGCGGAGGTGAATCCGCGCCGAACACCTGCCGTCGTTCAGGAACGATCGCGTGGGCGCCGGAGCTACCGCATTCCAAGCTCGCGCCTTCGTGGTTGCCGCGGCCGCCAATACTTTTCCACCATGCCGTCCGCCCGTATGGGGCTCCCCACCGCATTACAGTAATCGGTGAAGCTACCGAATTCACGAGTTGAACTATCGATTCCACGAACCATGGAGACGGACCTGCTGCGAAACGATCAATTCCCGTTGGGGTGCCCCCATCCCTGAATTCAATCGTCAAGCCCATCGGTGGCTATGAGGTTGGATATAGTTCGAATCTTTCCAGACGTGGCCAGGCCCCCCACTCTCCCGGCGCCGCCCAACCGCAAAAAATTGGCAAGCCGGAAATTTTCCGGCTTGCCGCGTTGCTGCAATCCCGGCCGGCTAGGCCGACCCGCGGTTTGCCCCGCTCACCTCGCCAGCGGGTCAGGCCGCATCTGGAAGTGCACCACCTTGGGCGAGTTCTCCTTGCCCCCCTCGATGTGAAACGGGGTGCGATTGCCGGTGTTCGACCACACGCCGCGGCCTTTCCAGCCGGCGTTGGGGTCGTCGATGCGCCCATCGAGGCCCTTGGCCCAGAAGCCCATCGGATAGGGAACGACCATGTTGACCATCTTGCCGTCCACGAGCGCGATCAGCGAGTCGTTCTGATTACCGGTGGCGATGGGCACGTCCTTGCCGAGGCCAAGCGTGTCGTGCTGGTCGACCCACGCATAGTAGGGCGTTTCACCGCTGCCGTTTTCGGTGACGCCGCCGAGTTGAGGCCCGGGGAGCGGATAGAGTGTCCAGCCCTCGGGGCAGTGCTTGCCGGTCGCGTTCGGCCCGTTGAGCGGGCCTTTGCATTTGCGGCGATCGAAAGAGGCGAGATGTCCGCTCGCCAGCGCGGCCCACATGACGCCCTGGCTGTCGATGTCCCCGCCGCGCGGCGAGAAGCCTGGCAGCGGCACTTCGTAGATTTCCGCGAGTGCAGTCTCGGACGGGTTCGGGCCGGGGTCGACCCGCACGACCGATCCGGGATAACCGGTCACGGTGCCCCAGATCGTGCCGTCCACCGGCGACGGGGCGACCGCATAGAAGCCGACCCGGATACGCTTGTCCTTAGTGGGGTCGACGGGCTGGTTGGGCTGCACGTAGTCGTCGCGCTTGCCGTTGCCGTTGGTATCGAGAATGAACGGCGTCCAGCCTTGCGACTTCACCTCGTCGCCGGTCTCATCCAGCATCTTGGTATTGACCCAGCCGAGAACCTCGGCGCCGATGCCGCCCGAGCTTGCCCACAGCGTGCGGTTGGCATCGAAGCCGAACTGAACGTGATGGGTGGGGAAGCAGGTGCCCACCATCGTGAAGTCCTTGGTCGCGGGGTCGAGCATGACGACATGGCGGTTCGATGCATTGATCGGGAAGGCCTTGGCGGACGGATGGTCTGATCCAGCCTTGCAGAAGGCGGGGTTGGCCGCCGGCCGGATTCTGGCCGCGTACCAGACCCGCGCCTTTTCATCCAGCATCAGGCTGTGCGGGATGGTCTGGGCCTGCCAGATATGCTCTTCGCCCCAATAGATCGAGGGCGCCATGATCGGGTTTGAAGCGGCCGACGGGGTCTTTGGATCGCGGACCGGCATTTTCACGGTGGTGGCGGCATTTTTGACGGGATCGAAGATCGGTACGAAATCGGTGCTGTTCTCGGTCGCCCCATAGAGCGAGCCGTAGGCGTTGATCGTGGGATTGCGCTTGTCGGTTGAGACTTCGTCATGCAGGTAGGCCTTCGGGTTTGCCCACTCCCACACCGTGATGACGACATTGCGCTCGAGGCCCTGGGGGCGGGGCGGCCTGGTCGCCGGCAGTTCTCCGGCAGCGATCCGGTCCGTCCAGTCGCCCAGGATCTGGGCGCCGCGGAAGGTGCCGAACCGCTCGATGGTCTCCACCATGTCCTTGCTGGCCGGCCCGGATTGGATGCGCCGCAACCAGGCGTCTTGGCTGGACTTGTAATCGCCCAACATAGGCGACAGGGTACGGGTCGCCTTGGTACCGATGGCGTGGCAGTGGAAGCAGCCGTCGGTCTTGAACTCTCGCAGGAACTGGGTCTGGGACTTCATGTTCGGGTTGATACCGTTGCCGTCGTGCCCGGTGCCGGGAAATTCGCTCTTCTCCGGCATCTTGGCCATCGAAAGCCAATAGACTGGCGGATAATATTCGGCCGCCGCAGCTTCGCTGGACGCCGGGACGGCGGTGAGGTTGACGATCTTGCCGGGCACGGTGGTGATTTTGGGCGAATCGATCAAGCCGTAGCCGCGCACCCATACGGTGTAGTTTGCTTTGGGGAGATCGGGCATCACATAACGGCCCTGATCGTCGGTGACGACGATCTTGACCATCTTGGTGGGCAGGTCGTTGGTCTCGGCAATCACCCAGACGCCGGCTTCCGGACCGTTCGCGGAGCGCACGACACCGCCGAGGTCCTTGTCACCGATGCTGACGGCGCTCGCTTGCTGGGCCTGCAATGGCGTGGGGATCGCAGCAAAAACCCCCATCGTGGCAATCGCCGCCGCGCTCAGATACAGACTCTTTTTGCTCATGTCCTCTCCTCCAAATGATTTCAGGGCGTGTTGGCTTGGTTTAACTGGTGACTTGGAATGGACGCGAGCGCGGGGCCTCGCGCCGATCGTGATGGGACGTCCATGCCTGTTGCGGTGTCATCTTGCGCGACGGGGCATCCAGCAGGTGATGTCCCGCGGGCCCGCGATCATCGACAGCAGTGGGGACCTCATACTGAGGAGCGCGCGTCTCGAAAAGTTGCCGCCCACCCATTAAAATCGGCGGTTGGCGATGTCGATGGGCCGCCTGCTGAGGATGAGGGCAGAATTTCCTCACACGCGCTTTGGCGGGCGATGACACCATTCGTTGGCGGCGGCACACGGCTTGTTCAATCCTCAGCTCGTCAAAGAGCCGGCGCGACAGCAGCGCTCCTTAGCGCAATTCGGCATGCTGGGTCTGTTGGACGGTTGCGATTTCGGCGATCAACTTGTTGAGAATCGCCTGGCCGAAGGAGTTGAAATTTTCCGCCACCATGACGAAGGCGCCCGGGCCCCCGATAACGTTATTGCGATAATAGCTGTCGAGGCCGCCCGGCGGATTGGTGTGATCGGCGTTCCACGACATCGGATGCTCGCTCAGGATGACGAGGCCATTAACGGTGACACCCTTGGCGACAGCCTCATCGCGCGCATCGGAAACGTCCCGGCCGGAGTTGTTGGTGCCGTCACCGGATACGTCGATTGCGCGGCGGCCGGATTGAAACGGCGCGCGAGCGAGCTGCGCCATGGCGAAATCGATGCCGCCGCTGATCGAGGTTCGGTCCGCGAAGGCGCGCGGGGCCTCGATGATCTGGGCGGAAAAATCCTTTGCGGTGGCCTCATCGCGAATGACGGTCCAGTCGATAACAATCCTTTGGGCGCCGACACCCGACCATTCCACGAAGCTGACGCCAATCTTGCCCAATGATCCGGAGCGGATCGCCTGGATGACGCGGGGATTAACGATGGCGGACGCGTAGCCGTCGCGTTGGAGTTTGAATTTCTGCGCATCGATGCTGCGCGACACGTCCGAGGAGAGAACGAGGAGGAGGTCGACCTCCTCGGCAGCACGCACTGCCGGCGAGGCGAGCAGAACTCCGATGGCAACAAAAAATCCCAACAGGCGGGTAGCGT
>JASHRR010001506.1 GCA_030037185.1 Xanthobacteraceae bacterium
AAATCCGCCAAGCGCAGGGGTCTCTCTTCGACGACGCCTCTGTTGTTTAGAGCCCGTACCATCCGAGGATGCGCTTTGTCGTACGTGATAGGTCCAGGTCCGGAAGGAGGCGAAAGAAAGTCGTCACTCATCGGGACCCAGAGAAAATCAGCAGAGGAAAAGTTCGGAAGCGGAGCTTGATCAATTCGATCAGCCGCGAAACACTGCGCCGTCATACCGCAGAAGCATACCAGACCAGCTAAGAGACGGATCGACGGCAAGTGAGGCATCTCTTCTCCTGTGTTGAAGAGCAGATCGTAGTAACGATCATTCGAGTCATTCACACTGCTGACGGTTGTCCCGACAAGGGTAATCATCTCCAGCAAGCGCCACAAGACCCCGCCCGAGGATCCGGATCCACTCTTGCGGGATGATGGTTAGGCGTTGTGGCGGATGCTAAGTACGTGCTTTTGCGGCTGGCATTCTCAGCTTACGCTGCTTCGATGGGCAATGACCAGGCTGACACTCGCTCTGGAACGTCGCCTTGCCTTTTCGGCCGCGATCTTGCCGAAGGTGCCGGACTGAGCGAGCCTCGGCGGATCACGTGACAAGAGTCACCGGAAGGGAGGCAAGTATGAACGATCAGCTCAACCGGGAGAATAGCCTTGCAGCGGGAAGTTCTGCCGCCGCCAGGAGCGATGAAGAAACGGGTTCACGCCGGGACTTTCTGCGCCTGAGCGCAGGTCTCATTGGTGCCGCCGCAGCCGCCCCGGCATTCTCCGCCACTGCGCAAGCACAAGGCGAGGATGCAGAGCTTGTGCGCGTGTTGGCAGAGCGCCGCATCCTGATCAAAGGGGGCGTCGTGCTCTCGCTCGATCGTCAGATCGGCGACTTCGCGCAAGCCGACGTACTGATCGAGGATGGTAAGATTCGCGAGGTGCGTCGCGGCCTTGACGTGGCCGACGCCGCGGTCGTGGATGCTGCCAATCGCATCGTCATCCCGGGCTTCGTCGACACCCACCACCACTTCTACCAGGGGATTCTGCGCAACATCCTCCCGAACGGCCTGCTCAACCCGGACTACCAGCGCGACATCGCCGGCACGCTCACCGCAGTCTATCAGCCCGCCGATGTCTATGCCGGCGAACTCGTCACTGCGCTTGGCATGATCGACCACGGCACCACTACTGCAGTCGACACCTCGCAGGTCCAGCACACGCCGGAGCACACCGACGCGGGCATCCACGCACTGCAGGAATCCGGCCTGCGCGTCGTCTATGCCTTTTCGCGAGGCGCCGGCCCGGCTGCCCGATATCCACAGGATGTGATGCGGCTCGCCCGCACGACCTTCAGCTCCAAAGATCAGCTCCTGACCCTCGCGCTCGGGGCCAATCTCGACGAGGGAATTTTCCGGGCTGCGCGTGAGGCGGACCTGCCGGCCATCTCGCACGGCGTCAACAACAACACCGAGCCGGCGCTGTTCGCACTCGATCGCGCCGGTCTGCTCAGGCCCGGGGACGAATACATCCACTGCAACCACATGAGCGACGCGGCCTGGAAGCTGATTAAGGATAGCGGCGGCCATGTGTCGCTCGCGGTCCCGATCGAGATGGCGATGGGCCATGGGCTGCCGCCGATCCAGGACGCGCTCGACCACGGCATGCGCCCGTCGCTGAGCTCGGATGTCGACGTGACAATGGCGCAGGATCCTTTCACCGTGATGCGCGCCGCATTCACCCTCCAACGCCTTGGCGTGCTGCAGCGGGCACGGGTCGGCGCGCAGAACCTGCCTGCGCTGCTCAGCTGTCGCGACGTGCTCGAATTCGCTACCGTCGAAGGCGCGCGCTGCACCGGCCTCGAACGCAAGGTCGGCACCCTGACGCCCGGCAAGGATGCCGACATCGTTCTCCTCAAGGCCGACCGGCTCAATGTCTGGCCGCTCAATAATGCCCCGGGTGCAGTCGTCAATTTGATGAACCCGAGCAATGTCGACACCGTCTTCATCGCCGGCAGGGCGCGCAAATGGCGGGGCGACCTGGTCGGCATCGACGTGCCGCGCGTACTGCGGCTGGTCGCCGAGGCGCGTGACGGCGTCGTGCGGCGTTCGGGCTTCAGGGTGGACCTGCTGGGCTGACCTACGCGGCGGCACAAGCTGCCCTCTCCACCGATCGCGCACCACGGGCGAATTGACCAAACGTCAGAGCGCCAGGAAGCCGCAAAGAATGGAGGTGAAATCCCCCACCGGGAAGGTTTAGCCAACCAACCCCTGAGGTTCTGCGCGCAGGGGCAGACGTGAAGCGTTCGCAAGGGGGGACCACGGGCCAACTATTGAGCTGCGGTGCGCCGGGAAGACCGGCAGGAGATAGATGGTGAAAGTCCGTTACGGTGAAGGAGTAGCGATCCACACTGGCTCCGAGTCATGCGCGGGTCATTGCCGTGAGGCAGTACGCGAAGCGTTGACAGGGGGCGTATAGGCGAGGTGTTGAGCGGCGAAAGCAATGCAGTCAGGGGTGCCGATGCCCGTCGGGCATGCAGAAGGCAACAGGCACGGGTCCGCGATCGCGAGGACCTTGGCCACCCTGCGTCGTCTTTTAGACCCTGAGCATGTACGCACATCTCTTGCACGGGAATCGGCGCCTCGGAATTGGATCCGTTTATCGCGGTAGGGACGACCATTGCTGGCCGCCCTCCACACAGATCCAAGCGGGCGCTACTAACGCACTCGGCTCCTACCTCGAGTGATCGCCGCTTTCTGACGTGCTCGTGGCTGCCGCGATGCGCCTTGCTGTTGAACGGTACCATGAGCTTAGCCGAACATTGGATCGGCGCGTCGAAGACCGCACCGCTGAGCTGATGCAGCAGAGCCGCGAACTCGATGAGAAAAACCGGCAGCTCCGCAAAGCCAATGAAGAAATCATGGCGATGTACGAGCACGGCGGGATAATGCTGGGGCACCCTCAACCCGGAAGGCGTCGTCGTCGATGCCAACCGCGCGTGTGTGGATGATCTCGGGTTTGCGCAGGCGGACATCATTGGCAAACCATACTGGGAGTGCAGCTGGTGGGGGCACCTCTCGCGAGAAATCGATGACTGCATCCGTAAGAGAGTTGCGCGGGCCCTCGCGGGGGAACCGTCTGGCGGAGAAACGAGCTTTGTCACGGGGAGTGGCGAGGAACGCGTCTCGGATCTTTCCCTGATGCCGATCAGGGATGAAGCCGGTCGCATCAGTTTCTGTCTCTGTCACCGGCCTGGACGTCACCGAACGCGCACGGCAATACCGGGCGACATTCGAAAACGCGGCGGTCGGCATCGCACACGTTAGCTCTGATCTCAGATGGCTCAGGGCCAACAAAGCGTTGGGCCACATTCTCGGCTGGCCAATAGATGAACTCCTAACCAAGTCACTACGTGACATCAGCCATGCGGATGATCTTGCGGTCGATCTGGCACACGTGGAGCAGATACGCGCAGGAAAGATCGACAGCTATGGTATGGACAAGCGCTACCTGCGTAAGGATCGTACGATCATCTGGGGCAGGCTGACTGTCGGCTGCGTGCGCAGGAGTGACGGATCAATCGACTATTTCGTCGCTGTTGTTGAGGATATCTCCGCCCGGAAACGTGCCGAGGAGTTGCTGAAGCGCCAAGCCGATCTGTTGGATCAGTCGCACGACGCGATTTTGGAGTTGCAGACCGGCGGCCGCGGCATCGTCTACTGGAACCGCGGGGCCGAGAGGCTATACGGCTGCCGAAGCCGAGGGACGCAGAACCCACGAATTACTCCACACTCGCGCCCCTATCCCTATCAAGGACATCGACGCGCAGATTGTCCATGGGGGAAGCTGGAGCGGCGAACTCACCCACACCACGCGTGACGGACAAGATATCGTGGTCGAAAGCTGCATTGTCCCCGTCTCCTATGACGGCGAGATGTTTGCGCTGGAGACGAACCGCGACATTACGGACCGCAAGCGTGCCGAAGCGGAATTAGCCAAGAGCGAGGAGCGGTTCAGGACCTCAATCCTTCACTCGCCAGTGCCTACCGTCTTGTTGGACGATCAACAACAAATGCTTGCCGTCAGCAAAAGCTGGCTCGAGGCAGCAGGAGGTGTTTCGGCAGACGACTTCCACCGAGTAGAGGATTGGATAAATTACCTTTACGGTGATCGCTCGGGCGAGATGATAGAGTTGATTCGAGAGATTATTGAAACGAAACCGGAGGCGCGGACGGACGAACGGGTTGTCACTCCCGGCGGTGGCGAGAAGCGCATTTGGAATTTTGTTACCTCCTGCTTGGGAACCCTGTCAGACGGGCGACGTCTCTTTGTTTGCGTGGCCCAGGACGTAACTGATCGCAAGGCTTACGAGGAGCGGATCGAGCTGCTGATGCGCGAAGCGCGCCATCGCACCAAGAACATTCTCGGTCTCGTACAGGTGATTGCTCGCCCGACCGCCGCGGGTGAAGCGCAGGACTTCATTGACCGCTTCAGCAAGCGTATCCAGGCGCTTGCGGCGAATCAGGACCTGCTGGTTCGGCACGAGTGGCAGCGAATTGATGTGAAGGATTTAGTGCGAGTTCAACTCGGGCACTTTGCGGACCTGATTGGAACTCGGATCAACTTTGACGGGCCGAAACTGCTTCTGAACGCGGCTGCCGCCCAAGTCATCGGCCTCGCAATCCACGAACTTGCGACCAATGCCGGCAAATACGGCGCGCTCTCGACCGATGGCGGGCGTGTCGATGTGGGCTGGCGGTCTGATGCGCGGAGTTTCGAGATACGCTGGACCGAGCGTGGCGGACCGCCCGTTCGGCCACCCGACCGTCGTGACTTCGGCAGCACGGTCATCGAGGCGATGGCGAAGCGCACCGTCGGCGGTGAGCTTGAGGCTAATTACGCTCCCTCAGGTTTCGGGGTGGCACTTGACCCGCCCAGCGGCGAATGTGCTTGAGGCAACGGCGCACATGCACAAGAGTTGACGAAAGCACAGCCGAAACTATCGCGGGATAAGCTGCCGTCGATGAGGTGCCTGATCGCGTGAGGGCACGAGTTTCGTCACCATTCGGAGTACGCGGTCATCATGGGGCGGGCCGAATAGCTATGGTAAAGCCAGACACCCAGGGCACCCAAAATGAGACCCGCGGCCCAGACAATTAGCCCGCCCAGTACCACATTCGGATTGGTTAGCATATCTCGAGCAAAGAATACCGCGCAGAGACCGGGCAACAACAGGATAGCGCCGATAATGAGAAGAGCTAGAGCGGCAAGGGCCCCATGCCTCGGGCTCTGGCTGGTGGTCAGTCGTGGGTAGCCTCCGATAGCAGCGCTAATCGCGTCTACGACTATTTCGTCACTCATCGCAGCTCCCGATGTAGGCTCTCTTTGAGCATGCGCTACGAGCGTAAACCAATTCGACATCGCCAGCGTCAACATCTCTCCTGTTGGCATCGCCCTCCGCCGTTGGTGCGGCCTCGGGCTCTCGCTTGCGCTCGCGCCATCTCTGAACAGCGGCTCGCCTCTGTGCTGCCGTCTCCGGTGCCTGCGGTAGCTGCTTCTCTGCGCCACGGACCTTCCCACAATGCAAGCTCCGGTGGGTCACGTCGCGCTGTGCGACAAGGTCCACAGCCTCGCCAGCCGCGAAGGTCGGTGGTTGTGCGGATACCCTGTCGGCCGCGCCGCTGACTCACTCCCTGCGCCGCGATGATAACGAACATTGTGGTGTTCTGCTTGGTCGCGGGATCTGCGTTGTGAAAAGGATCATGGCTGGGATCCTCCGATCGAGGTCGGACGCGCCAGCTCCCCGCCGCAGCGCGGCTGATGATCGAGGTGTCGTGATTTAGCCTTGCTGATTCTCATGTATAATGTTCTCTACGGGCGACGAGAAACGGAGACTTTCAATGTTCCAGCGAATGCTGAGGTTCTCGGCCGCTGTGGCGGCGACGGGCATTGTTGTTGTTTCGAATGCCGCATCGGCCATGCCGTATGTCGAGCCATTGGCGATCAAAAATGCGAGCGGAACCAACATTGAGATGGTGTGGAGCAGAGGATTCGGTTGGGGCTTTGGGCCCGGATTCCTCGGCGGCGCGATCGTCGGCGGCGCGCTTGTTGCGCCCTACTATCGGTACGTCTATGGCTACCCCCATTACGGCGGCTACTCCTATTACGGCCCCTACAATGGGTACGTAACTCCATACTTGTACGATTACAGTTATCGCGGAAGGTATCCATTCGACCGGCAGCTCTGTTGTCGCTTTTAATTTTGCGCGCAAACGGCGGTGCCAGCGCTCTGGTGAGCTTGGCTGCCGACCCTGACTGAACGACCGGCGCCGCGCACGATGATCATCACCGATGCGGATGCACTGACTGAATCCGATGCACGTCCGTATGCCAGTCAAGCCGGATATTCGGCAGTGGCTCCGTTCGCAACAGCGGCCTGCC
>JASHRR010001507.1 GCA_030037185.1 Xanthobacteraceae bacterium
CGTCAGAACGATCTCGCCCCCCATCTCAATCCGAATGAAAGCGTTGGGCGCGAACGAACCTGCCGCTTCAGCTTCCTCCCGAACGAACGGCAGGTGGACGCTGATCATCAGGCCGCCGCCGGCAGCTACTCCGGCCTGCACGAACTTGCGCCGTGAGAGCGACTGTTCAACGATCATGTCAGCCTCCCCGACCGTCCGCTTGCGCCGCCTGTTTGATCGCTTCGCGGATACGGACATACGTCCCGCAGCGACAAATATTGCCCGACATCGCGTCATCGATCTCGGCATCGCTCGGATGCGGGTTGCTCGCGAGTAGCGCCGACGCCGTCATAATCTGGCCTGATTGACAGTACCCGCATTGGGGGACCCCCCGGTCGAGCCACGCCCTCTGGATCTTGGCACCGGCTGTGGTCGCACCGACCGCCTCGATCGTCGTGATGTCGGACCCGCCGACGGCGTCGATCGAGGTTATACAAGAACGCGCTGGGTCGCCGTCGATATGCACGGTGCAGGCCCCGCAAAGTGCCATACCGCAGCCAAACTTCGTGCCAGTCATACCCAGCACGTCACGGAGCACCCACAAGAGCGGTGTGTCACCGTCGACATCAACGCTGTAATTGTTTCCGTTGACTTTGATCACAAAGGCCATGGTTATCTTCCGTATGCGCACTGCCGAAGTGGTGTTCTCAGCAACTCTCCGGTCGATAGCCGTGGCGAAAACGCCATTCAAAGCAAAAAGTGTGAAATTTTGTAAAAAAAGCGGTCTTCTCGCTCAGATCACTGCGGCCGACGTCATCTTTGTTGGCCGACGTGGGCGAGAAAAAGCATTGTCCCACCAACCACCGGGACACTTCTTTAAGGCGACGTCGCTGAGGCCGATTGCCACTATCAGCAATTCAGGTATCGACCGGCGGTCCGTCCCATGGCAAAAGCACGGCGACGCAGCGGCAGCTTTACGCTATCGAGCTTCGATATAATCCGTGTGCCTCGGCACAGCCTTGGCGCTCAGATCGCATTGAGAATCTCGGCAGCTTTTTGCAGATCCCTCGTTTTGAATCCTTGCTTGAAGGACTCATAGATCGGCGCCAATGCGCTTCGTGCCTTTGCTTCCTCTTGTCGAGCCAGATGGCGTTCGGCAAGACTGATCGCGATCCGCAACCGCCACGCCAACGCATCTTGCTGCTTTGCCAGGAGATCGGCTTGTTGCAAAAGCCGCAGCCCGACCACCCCGTCTGCTCTGGTGGCAGCCAATCGCATGAGTTCAGCACTGCACCACGACGTCCGCTTGACTGCGCGCGCGCTGATATCGTCGTCGGCGAAGGCTGGCCAAAGGGTTGCGAAAATGTCTTTCTGCGCAGGGATCATCCGGTTGAGTAAGTGGACAGGCATATTGCCTTCTTGGGCATGCTCAAGGACGACCTGGTACATGTGCGCCCATTCATTCCAATGCTCGAATGTCCTTTCGGACTGGGCGATGGCCAAAGCGGCGAAGCGACTCGCATTGAAAAAATCGCCAGACCAGATCGCGACCGGGCACAGATTGAAGGCGATCGACCAGCAGATCGACTGCGCGTGATCGACGGCGAGCCCGCGAGCGAGGCACTCTTCAGCCGCGATCATGGCATCCTCCGCCCGGCCCATGATCCAGAGCACGCGGGAACGAATGGCCAGCGCCGCGGTGACATCCTCGATCGAATAGGCGTCGAGTTGCGCGGGCGCGCGGGGCAATGGGGGATTGAGCGCCCGCTCGATCTCTTTCAGTGCCGTGCGTTGCTCGCCATCGTCGGAATAGGCACGCGCCAATAGACGGTGCCGCCGCGTTCTCGCATGGCGCTCGTTGGACTCTGAGCACGCACGGTCGAACTGCTGGGCGAAATCCATCTCAGCGCGATAATTGCCGGCGTTCCCAGAGATTCCGTAAAGCATCCAGAGAATATTCAGTTCCTGTGTCTTTGAGCGCTGCTTGCGCGCCAGGGCGAGCGCACGCTTGAGCCGGATGATAATGTCGTTCGTAGGGCCGCCGCTGTAGTACTGAGCGAGCGCAATTGCGACTTCCAGTGCCAACTCCGCTGCCTTCAGTCGTGGGCGTAGTCCGACAACGAGCGCAAGAGCCGGTTCAAGGTATTGGCGGTGTTCGATCAGGCGCGACGCAAGCATCCAAAATGGCAGCGTTTTCGAGATCAGTGCAACACCGACAGCGGGATCTTTCCCATCGACGATTGCCCATCCGAGGCAAGCGCGCGCGCTATCGAGGTTGCGCGTACAGCGCGCCACCCACCGGAACTTCGCGTCTTCCGCTGTTTCCTCGCAGGCACATTGCTCGGTAACGTACCCCGCGAGTGCTCGGAAGGTCTCGTCGACTTCTCCCGCATGAATGAGCCGCTCTCTTGCGTATGCATGCGTCGTCTCAGGGAGACGGTAGCGTGCGCCCTCCTCTGTAACTCTGGCGATCAGGATCGATTTGGTGACGAGACTGGCAACGCTTTCGGAAAACGATCCAGGCGACATCCCGACTCGAGTGCCTAGCTGCGTCGCATCCAACATATCGAACCAGGCTGGAAAGACGGAAAGCCGGCGAAGCACAGCACGTTCCGTCTCGCTCAGCAGCTGGCAACTCCATTCCAACATCGCGCGCAAGCTACGATGGCGTGGGAGCGAGGTGCGACGCCCGCGCGATAGAAAGCTGAACCGATCGCGAAGGCCATCCGCCAACTGCTTCACATTGAAAACTTCGGACTGCGCTGCCGCCAACTCCAGCGCAAGCGGGACGCCGCCCAGCCTCTCGCAGATCTCTGCGGCGAACGGCGCTTCGCGATCGGTCAATTCGAAACCGCCGACAGTCTCAGCAATGCGCGCAACCAGCAGCTCGATGGCGGAATAGCTCATTGCTTCGCGGGCAGTAACGTTCGCGCCGGTCTCCGGGTAGGCGAGCGGTGCCAATCGATGCACCCATTCAGCCTGAACGCGTAATGGCTCGCGGGTTGTCGCTAATATGCGCACGCCGCCGCATTTCAGGACGTCTTCGCAAAAGGCGGCAGCCGCTTCCACGATATGTTCGCAATTGTCCAAGACGAGGAGGCACTTCCGCGACCGCATCGACCGCAGCACCTGCGAGCGGGCGCTCGGCGTCGCCTCGAGTTCCAAAACCGTCGCAACCCTGGCCCAGAGCTGATCCAAGTCTCCCGCCGTTGTGAGATCTACGAAGACCACGCTCTCCTGGTTTGAACTCTGCCACAGCTCGGCGACGGCCGCGGCCACGCTCGTCTTCCCGATGCCGCCGGAGCCCACAACTGTAACAACCCTGTGTGTTACAAACTGTGACGACACGTTTTGAATGACATCGGAGCGTCCAATCAGTCCGGTCGATACGGCAGAGAGCGATTCGACAGAACCGCTTTGGTCGTTCGAAATCGCTGCGAGGGAGATCTCTTTGGAGATGACCGGTTCGACGAAACGATACCCCCGCCCTGGCACGTTCTGGATGAAACGGCGGCCATCACGACCATCGCGCAGCGCTCGCCGCAGGGCTAAGATGTTGGCTCGCAAATTAGCCTCATCGACGTGCACGCGGTTCCACACCGCATCGATGAGCTGGTCC
>JASHRR010001508.1 GCA_030037185.1 Xanthobacteraceae bacterium
ATAATGGCTGCGATCGGGAACCACGTGGTATTCGAGCTGGCTCGACCGCAACGCAATCCGATCGGTCGTCTTCTCGAACAGATTGATTGCCGGCGCCGCATAAAGCGCGAACATCTCCGGCTGCACGGCCGCCGCCAGCCGCGCATTGACCTCATCAAATGCAAACAGCACATCGACCGTCTTGGCCTTGAGCCGCGGCAGCACGGCATCGAGGCGGGTCAGGTTCAGCCCAAGAAACTTGCGCGGGAACACGAAATATTCGCGCAACAGGTCGAACCCTTCGAACACCCGGTGATCGCTCGGAAACAGCGCATCCTCCCGCTCCAACCCGACCTGCTCGAGGCATTGCGCCGGCGCCGCAAGGACGACGGGTTCCCCGAACGCGTCGAGGTAACGAAAGTACACCGCCTTGCAGTGCGCGAATATCTGCTCGTAGAGCGCCACCGCGTCGGCTTCCGCCCCGACGAAATAGATCGGCAGAGCGGCGGTGCGGCAGCCTGCAAACAGGATTTCGGGCTTCTTTTGTGCCTCGGTGTCGGAGGGCTCATCCTCCCTGCGCTGGGTCGAGCGGTGCATGATGGTCAGCCGCATGCCGGCGAGCACCTCGCTGCTGACCGATACGCCGAGCGCCTGCAGCGGTGCCGGCGCGGAAAAATACTCCGCGCCACCGATCTGAAACGGCCAGATCGTGATCGGCGCGCATAGCCGATAGCGGCAGGCAATCTGGCGGTCAAGCTGGCGGAAACTGGCATCAAGATAGGAGCCGCGGCCGATGGCGTGACCATCGCGCAAGCCGGGATCGCCGAAGGTCGGAACCGCCGCGACCAGCATCACTGACGGCGTCGGCGCGAGATAATGGGGGACGAGCTGTTCCAAGAGATTGTTGGTGAATTCTGGAAATTCATGCTTGAGCTTGAGTTGGACCCGCGCCGCAAGGAAGGCGGCGCCTTCGAGAAGACCGCCGATCAACGGGTCGATGCGATCTTCCAGAATGCCGCCAAGCCGTTCCGCAATGCCCGGATATTCGTCTGCGAATTCGCGCGCCTGCTCGTTGAGCAGCTGAAGTTCCCGATTATAGAGATCGAGAAATTCCCGGTTCATGCGCTTTCACAAACGGTTGACTATGATTTTGCTGGGCTCGACCACCTCGGCAACGAATTCTACTGGAACGTGGACGGGGTCGCAGGTCAGATCGGCCCGTACGATGAACCGTATTTTGAGCTCGGCAGGATCGACGCTGGTATCGCGCGTGACGCGCAATGAAGCGGCCGCAAGGCGAGGCTCGTAATTGATGAGCGCCTGCTTGATTTCCTCGGCGATGTTGTCGACGCCGGCTTCGTCAATTGTGCGGTGGGTGATATCCCGAATGCCGAAATTGATGATCGATTTGCGAACATAGGGCACGTCGGTCATATCGATGGTCGATTCCAGCGCAATCGAATTGAGCAAGGCATCGACGTCGCGGTAGACCTCGCGCCGCAGCACCGGTTCGGTGACGACGTGGCGCGGTCGCAATCTGCGTCCGGCAAGGAGGCGTTCGCCGGATTGGTTGCGGATATCGATGGTCTTGTTGGCGTCCTTGGCCTCGTGGGCCGCGCGAAACACCTGCATCAGCGGCGGGCTGAGACGGGTTTTGCTGTCCACACGGGCCATCGCCTGTTCCTCGTGTTTTTGTCAAGGATGCCGAGGCACCGCTGGCCGCCGCAAGTAAAGCCGCGTAGGTTGGGCTACGCGGCTTGCGGAACAATCGGCCGATGATCTCCCATCCCGGCGGGATTCGGCACGGATTTGACGGTCAGGCAGCAGCCTTGTTCTGGGCCAGGTTCCAGCCGGCCTGGCTGACAGCACCCGTCGAACCGTCCGGCTGCTGGATTTTGTATTCGAACTTGACTTCCTCGTAGGCGAGGCTGATCGATTCGCTGACGCCGGTGGCGTTTGAATGGCCGCCAAGCGACACGTTGCTGACGGTGACATTTTTCATCGTAATCTTGAGAAACTCGAGCGCCTTGTCGCCGCCCATTTTCTTGCGGCAATGCAAAATTGCTTGTTGAAAATGCTGGCCTCTGTTGAGCTTGTCAAACAGGACGATCGAAGCCTTGTCGAGCCATTTCTGGCACTGCAGGTCGCCGTGCATCACCTTGCCGGCGCCGCCACCCGATCCGACGTAGTGGGTCGACGCATTCGTCCCAGTCCAGCTCCAGGAATCGATCTGAATGCAATTCTTGAACTGGTCGTCTTGAGATTCGCCTTCCAGCTTGGGGCCTGAGAATTCCAGGTGATAGTCAGAAACAGCCACGGGGGTCCTCCTTTAAAATTTGCAGCGCGATTGCGCTGCAGCGTGACGAACGTGCGGCTCCTGCGCGGCCACCATGGCCAGGTGCCGGTTAATACCCTCATTGGTCGCCGTATGGCGGTCGCTGGTTCAAGCCTTCTTCAAGCGCGACACGAGACGCAGTCCGATATCCATCCCCTCCAATTGGAAGTGCGGCCGCAGATCGATCATCGCCGTATAGTAGCCGGGGTTTTCTTCGTTATCCTGGATTTGAATGGCGGCGCCGGCCAACGGACGGCGGCATTTCACCTCCTCGCTCGAATTGATGGGATCGCCATCGATATAGTCGGCGATCCAATTGTTCAGGTCCCGCTGCAGCTGCTCCTTCTCCTTGTACCTGCCGACCCAGTCGCGAACGATGACTTTGAGATAGTGGGCAAACCGGCAGGTGGCGAACATGTAGGGCAACCGCGAGGACAGGTTGCTCGATGCCGTCGCATCCGGGTTGTTCTGATAGGCTCTTGGCTTGAACACAGACTGGGCGCCGATAAAAGCGGCCCGGTCGGTGTTCTTGCGGTGGATCAGCGGGATCAGGCCGGACTTGGCAAGCTCCGCCTCGCGACGGTCGGTAATGGCGATCTCGGTCGGACATTTCAGATCGATGCCGCCGTCGTCTGTCGGGAATGTATGGGTCGGCAAATTCTCGACCTCACCGCCTGACTGAACGCCGCGAATACGGGCGCACCAGCCATATTCCTTGAAAGCGCGGTTGATGTTGGCGGCCATCGCATAGGCCGCATTCATCCAGGCATATTTTTCGCCCTGGTGGCCGTCGGTGTCCTCTTCGAAGCCGAATTCGGCAACCGGTTCGCTCTTGGCGCCGTAGGGCAGCCTGGCCAGCACCCGCGGCAGGCACAGGCCGATATAGCGGGCATCGTCGGAATCGCGCAGCGACCGCCAAGCCGCATAGTCGGGGGTGTCAAACAGCTTACTCAGGTCGCGCGGGTTCATCAGCTCGTTCCACGAATCCATGCCCATCAGGGCGGCATCCGCGGCGCCCAAGAACGGCGCGTGAGCCGCTCCGGCGATCTTGCTGAGATCGCGCAAAAGCTGCACGTCGGTCGGCTGGTGGCTGAAATAATAGTCGCCGATCAGGCAGCCATAGGGCTGCCCGCCGAGCTGCCCGAATTCCTCTTCATAGACCTTCTTGAACAAGGAGCTCTGGTCCCAGGCGGCGTTGGGGAACTGGCGCAGGTGCCGATAGAGCTCGTTCTTCGATATGTTCATGACGCGGATCTTGAGCATCGCGTCGGTCTCGGACTGGAAGACGAGGTAGGCAAGGCCGCGCCAAGCACCCTCGATCTTTTGAAACTCCGGCGCATGCATGATCTCGTTCACCTGGGCCGACAGCTTCTTGTCGAGCCGCGCGATCATCTCCTCGATCGTGTCGAGCACATCCGATTTGACCACGCTGGCGTCGGCGAGCGCCTGCTCGACCAGCGTGTTGACGGCGTTTTCGACCTCCGTGACCGCGCGCTCGGTGCGCGGTTTAAAGCTTTGCTTGAGCAAGGCGGCGAATTCGTCGGCTTCACGGACCTCGACCCGCGCCTCCTGGGCGGCTTGGGCGGCAGTTGTTTCGGCCATGGCCACTTTCTCCGGTTATATGAAGCTTTCAGGACTGGGCTTCGCCGTCGTTGCCCGCTTCGGCAGCGCGGCTCCTCAGGGCTGCCATCAGCTGCGGATCGGCCAGCAGTTTGCGCAAGGCGTCCTCGGCCGCGACTTTGCCGTCCATGTAACGTTGCAGATTGGCAAGCTGCTGGCGCGCCTCAAGAAGCTTGGCGAGCGCGGGCACCTGCCGGGCCACCGCGGCAGGCTCGAAATCGGCCATTTTGTTGAAGCGCAGATTAACGCTCATCTTCTCGCCAGAGCCGTCATTGAGCTTGTTGTCGACTTTGAAGCTGACGCCGGGCTCGATCGCCGCCATCCGGGACTCCAGGTTGTCCATGTCGAAATCGAGGAATTTGCGTTTGGCAATATCCTCCTTCTCGACCCCCGCATTGTTTCCGGATAGATCCGACATCACCCCCATGACGAAGGGGATTTCGACCTTTTCCTCCGCATTATCAGGATTCTCGTAAGTGATATGCACCCGCGGCGGACGATTTCGCCTGATGAATCTCTGACCGCTGTCTCGCGCCATGTTTTTCACCTCTTGGTAGTCTGCTCAGGCCTGACAGCCGCCAGGGGATTGCCGGCGACCAGCCGCCGAAGCGCTGTGGAGAATGCGACAAGTTGTGCGTCAAAGCCCAAGGTTCTAAAGACCAGTCCAAATCTTAAGTGTCAAAGACCTGATCCCGGGTTCAAAGGCCGAAGCCAAAGCCTGTCAAAACCCCCCGACCCGACGGCAAATAGAGGCTGAGGGATTACAAGACTTTTTTGTTCGCCCCGTCAACCGATGGGCGTGTCCCGCCGGCGGAGGGACTGTTGGCGGCGCGCACAGGCGACATTTGCGGCAGGTTGCCCGCTGTGGGGGGTTTGCCTGGCGCCCAAGCCTCCGACCGAGCCAAACTGCCGCTTGCGCCGGCAACGGGACACGCCGCCGCCGGGCCGCTGTATGTCCTTATCATCGGAAGCCCCCGCGCTTGACACCCCTCAACCGGGGGAGGAAGGCGGGCCGCCCGGCACAGCCATAGCCGCCCGCACGACCGCGAAGTTTGCAGCACTTGGCATTCGCAGGGCTCCAGGCGGGGGTTACCGGTCCTCCTCGTTGATACTCCTGAGTGCATCCTTGGGAAGCACGTCTCTCAGGACGCCCATGAAATCCCGCTCCGCAAGCGCGCGGGCGCGCTCGCACAGCATCGGCACCGGCGATGATGGTTCGGATCGGCGGAAATAACGGTGAACGAGGTCGATGAGCGCGATCGCCTGGGTGCGGTTGGTGACCGCGTAGCGCGGCGCCGCAGCCGCGGCAGCCGATTCCTCGGTCGGCTCGCTTGCGCCGTCGGCAGGCAGCGCAGGCACATCGGCAAAATCCGAGAGCTTTTCGAGCGGCAAATCGAAAAAATGGTCGGCACCAATCTGGAACGCGGCCCGTTCCACCTGCCCTGGTATCAAGATGTTCATAATTTCAAAAAATGACTTGCCGATCAGATGGTGAGCCTGCCGGATCAGAAGCAGAATCGGGCTCGAAGGCTCCGAGCGGCTGTAATAGTCCGCGACAGCAGCGAGCGCTTGGCTCGCTTGGGTGAGCGAAGCGGGGGCAGAGCCGACATCGCCCGCCGCGGCGGCCGCGACATCGGACGCCTCCGCAGCCTCTGCCTCGGTCGCCGCTGCTTGCGGGTCGATGAACCCACGAATCGTTGCAGCGAGCGTCGGCAGCTTGTCCAGGTTGACGGCTTCACCGTGTGCCAAGAAGGCAGTGCGAATGGTATCGAGCGAACTGTTGACCGACGCGACGCTGTTGCGCGCCCTTGCCAAAACGTCCGGGTCGGCGGCGCTGATTGCCTGCATAAGCGCCGCCTGCGACAGCGCGACCTCGCCGGTTCGCGGTTTGACTTCCCCGCTCGCTATCATCCAGGTGCGGTAGCTGATCTGACCCAGCCGGCGCGCCTCGAGGAGCGGGGCATATTGCAACGGGAAGATCACGGTGGG
>JASHRR010001509.1 GCA_030037185.1 Xanthobacteraceae bacterium
CGGCGCTTCGCCGGACCGCGGTGGACGCCGCCACGGGTGGAGGTCATCGGACCGCCGATCATGGGGCGAGCGGCGGTGCAAGACGTGCTGTCCTGCGAACTCTCGCGCGGCGAGGTGTCGGCGATCATCTTTCCCTCCGGGTTGCTGGAACTGCCGAGCCTCCGTCCCGGACTGCAGGATAATGCCGGCATCGTCGAAATCGCGATGCCCGTGCCCGACCCGCGCGACATCGTGAAATGCGTCGAGCACCTTATCAGTCTGGCCCTGCTCGAAGGCCGGCCGCGCGTTGACTGGGTAGCCCGGAAAATGGACCTGTCCGGCCGTTCCCTGCAACGCCATCTGGGCACCCACAACACCACCTTCGAAGCGGTGATGGACTGCGTCCTGACCCGGCATGCCACGGCGCTTCTGGAGCAGCGCGCGATGCAGATCACCCAGGTCGCGGTGCAGCTCGGCTACGCCGACCCCAGCCATTTCGTCCGCGCCTTCCGACGCTGGACCGGACAGACGCCCGGCGAATTCCGCCGCAGCCTGGGCATCACGCGCAGCAGCATGGCCCCGGACTGAGGCGGGGGTTATGAAGAAGTTCTGATCACCCGCCACGCCTGCCTACGCATCCAGATCAGCAAACTCTTTAGACTTCTGGAGACCACCATCGGTAAGCCGCGGCGACGCACGATCACGGTGGAGTCGAGATGTGGCGCGATCTGTAGGTCGGACATATCTGTTTGCGCCCCTTTCGTCTGGCGGTGCCTTATATTAGGGGTTCAACCATGACTCTGTTTCCACATCCCGCTCATCGAAACCGACGTGCCGATCTCCAGCAATCCGGCTCTCCGATTTGATCATCGCATGTCATCCGGCATTGCGTCCGACGCCAGCGCATCATACGGTAGACGTCCGAGGTGCACGCGTCGGAGGCACCGCACGCCGTAGGTGCCGAAGATTTCCGCAACCGAAAACCGACCTGCACCGCGCGTGCGCACCTGGTGTCGACGGCGGAGGAAGTGGCGCACCGATGCGTAGACGTGATTATCGACGGCTCGGTAGGCCATCCGGCGTGTTCCGTGGCTCGAGTAGGCGGACCACCCCCCGCAGCATTGCGCCGAGCCGCTCACAGACCTTGGGCCACGGATCATGGTCGCCCCGAGAAGGTGGCTTCAGGTCCACCTTGGCTTTGCATTCCCTCGGGGTCTCTTGGAGGCCGTTGTTTTTTGGCCACGGCCTACGCGCTGGTGTCGTATTGGCCCAGGCGACGACGGAAGACTTGAGACCGCTAGCGCGCGCTTGAGCACCGCGATTGCGGACTCAGAGGTCGTCCAGGACGACGCACGGCGCTTTCAGTCGCACGAAACGTTGGGCCTAGCTCGCGCTGGGGGATATCAGTAGGATGCAAGTTCTTCAACACGAGCCTCCGCGACCCTCCACCGGTTTGGCGACGACGCCCCCGACGTCCAATGAGAGGTGCAAGCACGCATGAATGAGATCGTTCTTGTCGCCTTGCGGCGGCCTTATACATTCGTCGTCCTTGCTATTCTCATCTTGCTGTTCGGCACGAGCGCGGTGCTCAGGACGCCAACCGATATCTTTCCGCCTATCAAAATTCCGGTGGTTGCCGCGATATGGACCTATACGGGGCTCATGCCGACCGACATGTCGGGGCGTGTCGTCTATTACTACGAGCGGAGTTTGACAACGACGGTGTCGAATATCGAGCATATTGAGAGCCAATCCTATTATGGCAGCGGGGTCGTGAAGATCTTCTTCCAACCTGGGACCGATGTGGCGGCGGCCCAGGCTCAGGTTGCAGCCTCGTCTCAGACCGTGCTGAAACAGCTTCCCGCTGGCATCACGCCGCCGAACATCCTGGTTTTCGATGCCTCGTCGGTTCCGGTCCTCGACCTGCAGATCGCCGCCAATAACATGACACCGGCGGAAGTCTACGATCTCGCCTCGAACATCATTCGGCCGGCTCTTGTTTCGGTGCCAGGCGTGGCCATTCCAGCCCCTTACGGTGGCGTCCAGGAAGATGTCGAGGTAGATCTCGACCAATCGAAGCTGTTAGCGCATGGGTTGAGCGCGATCGATGTGGGCCATGCCTTGGCCGAGCAGAATATCGTCCTTCCCGCCGGCGATCAGAAGATCGGCGCGATTGACTACATGGTTGCGACTAACGCCACCCCCGTGCAGATCGAGACGTTCAACAACATCCCCATCAAACAGGTAGGTAACGCCACCGTCTATCTACGGGATGTCGCTTATGTACACGAGGGCGGACCGCCGCAGCAGAACGTCGTCGTGGTCAAAGGCCAGCAATCGGTTCTTCTGCAGATCCTGAAGTCAGGCGATGCCTCGACGCTGGAGGTCGTAGGCGGAGTGAAAGCGAAGATTGCGGCGTTGAAGAAGACTCTGCCAGAGGGGGTTACCATCACCGCGATCAACGATGCATCGGGCTTCGTCAAGAGCTCGATCTTCGACGTCGTTCGGGAAATGATTGCGGCCGCGATCCTGGCGGGGCTAGCGGTGCTGGTCTTCGTCGGCAGCTGGCGCTCTACGTTGATCGTGGCCGCCTCGATACCACTGTCGATTCTCAGTTCTATTATCGCACTTGCCTGGATCGGCCAGACTATAAACGTGATGACACTCGGGGGCCTGGCGCTCGCGGTCGGCATCCTAGTCGACGACGCCACCGTGATGATCGAGAACATCAACCGACACCTTGAAGACGCCGAACACGGCGGGCCGATCGACCTCGCAAAGGCCATCATCGATGCCGCTAACCAGATTGTGGTGCCAACCTTCGTGTCGACCTTGTGCATCTGTATCGTCTGGCTGCCGCTGCTCCAGCTTGGCGGCGTGGCGGGTTATCTCTTCCTGCCGCTTGCTGAAGCTGTGATCTTCGCGATGGTTGCCTCCTTCATCCTCTCGCGCACGCTCACCCCCACAATGGCGAATTGGCTGCTACGCGCGCAGGTCGAGGCTCACAGCCAACCGGAGGCGGCCCGACGGCGGGGTAGGATCGCACGTCTGCAGCAACGTTTCGAGGCTGGCTTCGAGCGTTTCCGCGCTGGATATCGCGACGCCCTGAGCGGGCTGGCCAGGCGACGCAACAGCTTCGTCGCCGGCTATCTGGCCGTCTCCTTTCTCTCGCTGGTTCTGGTGATTTTCGTGGGGCAGGATTTCTTTCCAGGCATCAAGTCGGGCGAGATCGATCTGCACCTCCGCTTCCCCACCGGGACTCGGATCGAGGAATCCGCCAGGCTTTCGGTGCTCGTCGACGGACAGATCCGCGCTCTTCTGCCGGGTCGCGTCACTGGAACGGTGTCGAACTGCGGTCTGCCGATTAGCGGCATCAATCAAGCCTATAGCGCTAGCGGTACGGCAGGCTCGCAGGATTGCGACATCACCATCTCGCTCGACAGCGACACCTCGCCGGTCGATCAATATCGACAGACGCTGCGCAGCGGCCTGAACGACCGCTTCCCTGGAACGCAGTTCAGTTTCCTACCGGGCGACATCACGGCAAAGATCTTAAATTTCGGCCTGCCGTCGCCAATCGACGTGCAGGTGAGCGGTCGCGACCTCGATGACAACTACGCCTACGGCACGAAGCTCGCGGCGAGAATCAGCAAGATTGCGGGCGCTTCAGATGTCCGGATCCAGCAAATCTTCGGTCAACCGACGCTGCGGCTGAACTCCCGACGGACCTTCGCGCTCGGGACGGGCCTCACCGAGCAAAACATCGCCGACACTGCCTTGGCGACTCTTTCGGGAAGCGGGCAGACCGCTCCGACCTATTGGCTCGACGTGAAGAGCGGTGTCTCCCATCTCGTCAACATCCAGACGCCGCAGGATCAACTGACCCAGCTCAATGATCTCCAGAACATCCCCGTCGACCAGGGCGATGCCAATGCCGACAACGCTCGAGTCCAGGTGGTCGGCGGCCTCTCCTCGATAAGCAACACGGGAACCCCCGGCGTCGTGTCGCACTACGACATCCTGCCGGTGATCGATGTGTTCGCGAATGTCGAGGGCCGCGACCTCGGTGCGGTCAGCCGCCAGGTACAGAGGGCCATCGACGACACGACATCCGAACTGCCGAAAGGCGCAGTCGCGGTTCTCAAGGGCCAGTCGAGCACAATGACCGCCGCCTACCAGGCGCTGCTGATCGGGCTGGTACTCTCGATTGTGCTGATCTACCTCGTGATCGTCGTGAACTTTCAATCCTGGCTGGATCCCTTTATTGTTGTCACCGCCTTGCCCGCCGCGCTGGCGGGTGTCGTCTGGTCTCTGTTTCTCACTGGAACGACATTGTCGGTTCCTGCCCTGACAGGCGCAATCATGTGCATGGGGACGGCGACCGCGAACACGATCCTGGTAATCGATTTTGCTCGCGTGAAACTTGCGGAACATGGTAACGCTGTTGCGGCCGCCATCGAGGCCGGCTATGCGCGTATCCGCCCCGTACTAATGACGGCACTCGCCATGATCGTCGGCATGGTGCCGATGTCGCTCAGCAATACACAGAACGCACCTCTCGGACGCGCCGTGATCGGCGGCTTGCTGGTCGCCACGGTCACGACCCTGATCTTCGTGCCTTGCATCTTCGCCATCCTTCATCGCTCCCGCCCGCAGACGGAACCACTGGCATGACTGAGAAACTCCGGCCTCACTACGGTGGCACCTCGGCCACCATTTTGGTATTGGTGATTCTCGTGGCCCTGGCGGCCTACGGTATCTGGTCGCGTCAAGCGGCTGTCGACGATCTGCAGAAACTTGCCGATGACGCATCGTTACCACGCGCGCAGGTTATCTCGCCCCAAAAGGGGCCATCGGAACAATCTCTCACGTTGCCCGGCGAAGTCGCGGCGTGGAACGAAGCGCAGATATATGGGCAGGTCAGCGGCTATGTTTCGCAATGGTACAAGGACTACGGCGCGAAGGTGAAAGCTGGTGATCTTCTTGCTACTATCGAGGCTCCAGGACTCGACGCCCAATACGAGGCCAGCAAGGCGAGCTTGGCGGTCGCGCAGGCGAAGTATAACCTGGCTCGACTAACCGCCGAGCGGTTCTCTGCACTGACCAGTAGCGCCGCCGTGACACAGCAAGATATCGACGACAAGAACGCCGCCGCCGAAGAGCAGAAGGCAGAAGCCGCGGCCGCCCAGCAGAATGTCGAGCACTACCAGGCGATGATCGCTTTCAAGCGTCTCGTTGCTCCCTTCGACGGGGTGGTCACGGCGCGACGGGTCAATGTCGGCGATTTCATCAACGCGACGGGAGCGGACACCAGCAGCCGGAGCTCCGCTCGCGCCCCGTTCAGCGTCGCCGACGTCAGCAAGCTTCGCGTCTTCGTGTCTGTGCCGCAGAATTTCGGCTACATCATACATTCGTCCCTGAAGGCCGATCTCCATCTCCTGGACGACCCCGCCAAGGTGATTCCCACGAAATTCCTCACAACCGCAGGGGCGGTGAACCGGTCGACCCGGACAATCGTGACCGAATTCGAGCTCGATGGTTCGCAAAG
>JASHRR010001510.1 GCA_030037185.1 Xanthobacteraceae bacterium
GGGCCAGTACAACATAACCGTAAATGCGGTGGTCCCTGGCCTCGTGGACACCCCGCTGACGCGCAATTACAAGCGCCTCGCTGAAAGCATGGCTGAGACTGGCCGGCCGGCGCCGGAACGCCCAAGCCCGCAACAGGCTTGGGATGTCCGCGCCCCAACGCTGCCGTTGAAGATAGGTTGGCTGCAACCTGATGACATTTCGCCTGTGGCGGTCTTTCTGGCGTCTGACGCTGCCAATCTGGTGACCGGCGCTGAATATGAAGTGACCGGCGGGGACAGCGCAAAAGTTGGTTAGGACCGGATCGATGGTGTCCGTCGAATCGTTACCAGTCTGCCTTGGAAAGCGGAAGAACTGGCGACTCCTTAACGAAGCCTTCGGGAAGCAACCGGCTTTGCCTCCAGAAAGCTAACGGAGGTGTGCCATGCCGAATGAGACTGGGAAGCCTAGAGCCGAGCGGTTTCCGGTGTCTACTCTGTCTCGACGCGCAATTCTCGGTTCCGGCGTAGCAGGTGGCCTTCTCACGGCGGCGGCGGCCGTCGGGCAGGATGGTACATTCGGCAATCCCGATCAACCCGCCGAGGGCGAGGTTAACGTCACCAATCCCAAAGCCTTAACCGACCCCGGGCCTCAACATCCAAACCTCGCCGGCAGCGAACCCGCTTTCCTCAACCCACCGGCAACCGACGTCAACGGCATGCCCCAGTTTTGGGCTTCGTTCAACCTCGCTCCCAAGCGTATTCAGAACGGTGGTTGGGCGCGGCAGATTACCCAGGATGACTTTAAAATCTCGACGACGATTTCAGGCGTAAACATGCGCCTCGGCCCGGGGGGCGTGCGTGAGCTTCACTGGCACCAGCAGGCAGAATGGGCCGTCATGACTTACGGAAACTGCCGCGTGACAGTTCTGGACCAGAAGGGACGTCCATATGTGGCCGACGTGAAGGAGGGAGACCTCTGGTACTTCCCGGCAGGCCTGCCGCATTCATTACAGGGGTTGGGCCCCGATGGCTGCGAGTTTGTCATTGCCTTTGATAACGGTGCGGCGTCCGAATTCAACACTCTGTTGGTGACAGACTGGATCGCTCACACACCGCCTGAGGTGCTGGCCAAGAATTTCGGAGTGCCTGTGGAGGCGTTCAGGCATATTCCCGTGCACAATAAATGGATTTATCAAAGCAATAGTCCTGCACCGCCGCTGCCGACCATTGAAGCGCAAATTGCCGCGGCGGCAGACAAGCCGCCAAACCCCTTCGTCTTCAGGCTCGCTGATATGCCGCCGAGCCGCGAGACAAACAGCGGGACGGTGCGGATCGCCGACAGCACCAACTTCCTTGTTTCGAAAACGATTGCCGCGACGCAGGTTACGATCAAGCCGGGCGGCATGCGCGCAATGCATTGGCACCCTAATGCCGATGAATGGCTTTACTTTCTCAAGGGCACTGCACGTGTGACCGTTTTCAATACCGGGCCAGCGGCGATGACGGCCAACTTTCATGCGGGCGACATCGGCTACGTGAAGAAGGGGCTTGGCCATTATCTCGAAAACACCGGCAACACGGACTTCGTGTATATGGAGGTGTTCCGCGCCGACCGTTTTGAAGAGGTGTTGCTGTCCGATTGGCTGGCGCACAGTCCGATCGATATGGTCGCCGAGACGCTGAACCTTGATCGGTCGGTAATCGCTCAGTTTGCCAAGAACCGGCCGGACATTGTGCCGACCTGATAATTGATTTAAGTCTCCTCCGTGTGGCCTGTTTTCGAAGGCAGAAGGACCCGCGAGTGCGCAGGCACTTGCCCGGCTGCGCGGCCAAAGCGGACCCATTCAGATGGGACGCGGCCTCAACAAATCGACCAGTCCGTTCGAAATACGATTGAATTTCTGACCTGGCCCGCCCGGAGGGGGGACCCGCTCGCCGCGCAACCCCTGCGCTATGGAGAACGCACACAGGAGCATTAGTCCCCCTCGGGCGTCCCTTCAGTCGGCCTCAGGTCCCGCTGCCCTTTAGGCCCTCCTGTGAAATCGGTCCCGACAGGATTGCTGAAATGGGATTGCGCAGGGAGGCTCACTCAATGGTGGGGCGGCGCAAGCCGCTGACACATCGAAGATCCAAGCTGAGGGCCTCCTACGCGCCGGCTGACCTCTGGAAGACCCCGGCCCCCGCGGCCAGGAAGTGAGTCGGCGAACCGACTACGTTCGGTCTCTTTATGCCGTGAACCACGGAACAGCTTCCAAAGATTGAACGTTGGTGGGGCGAAAATTTCTCCGTGTAGTTTTGCACCCACGAACAACGGCTTCCCTGATCGCCGCACGGCGGTCTTGGCTCTTGCGGCCACCACCGATGCGGGAGTCGTCGCGCCGAGTGAACTGAAAGGTCAGACCGTTATGGCAAGAGCAGAAAAGAGCGCTGACGGCGAACCGATCCGCGGCGACTGGGGCGCGTCGATCCTGGGACCACGCAACATACCCCTGGAGCGCGAGAATCCCGACCTGCTGGCCTCCCCTTACACCGACAATGGCACAATCCCTAACCTCAAATTCTCTTTCGCTGCCGCTCGAAACCGCCTCGTTACTGGTGGCTGGGCGCGCGAGGTTACGGTGCGTGAATTGCCGGTCGCAAAGGAGCTGGCCGGGGTTAATATGCGGCTGAAACCCGGAGGTATCCGCGAGCTGCATTGGCACAAAGAAGCTGAGTGGGCCTACATGCTCGCTGGACGCGCCCGCATCACTGCCGTCGATGAGCAGGGCCGCACCTTTATCGACGATGTCGGCGAAGGCGACCTTTGGAATTTTCCGTCGATCATACCGCACTCGATTCAGGGCCTGGAGGAAGGCTGCGAGTTCCTGCTCGTGTTCGACAATGGCACATTCTCGGAAAACGAGACCTTCCTGATAACGGACCTGTTCGCGCACACGCCGCGCGATGTGCTCGCCAAGAACTTCGGTGTAGCAGAAGCAGCGTTCACCAACATCCCGACCGATGTCGAGCACACGCGGTATATCTTCTCTGGACAAGTACCGGGCCCGATTGAGTCGGACGTTGTTCAGTCCGGAGCAGGTATCGTGCCGCACACATTCAGTCACCGCCTAATGAAACAAGAGCCGATCAGGACGCAGGGTGGTTGGGTGCGCATTGTGGACTCCACCAATTTCCCAGCAGCAAGCACCATCGCAGCCGCGTTGGTGAATATCGCGCCGGGAGCAATGCGCGAGTTGCACTGGCATCCCCACGATGAATGGCAGTACTACATCTCGGGGTTTGGACGCATGACGGTCTTCGCATCGGCCGGGAGCGCGCGAACCTTCAACTATCAAGCTGGTGACGTAGGCTATGTGCCATTCGCAATGTCGCACTACGTCCAGAACCTTGGCAATGAGCCGCTACTCTACCTGGAAATGTTTCGCAGTCCTCGTTTCGTGGACGTATCGCTCAATCAATGGATGGCACTCACGCCACCCGAGCTGGTGCAAGCCCACTTGAACCTTGACGGCCACACAATGCGCGCCTTGCGCAAGGATAAACCCATCATCGTGAAGTAGCGCAATCCCGCTTTAGCTCACGTTGCCCGCCTCCGGCGCATTTGTCGCGAAGCTCGAACCTCGTGCAAGGCGGGGCTACCCACCAGCAGTCCGCGTGGCGTGGCCCTCTTCAACGCCTTCACCGCCCAGGTCAGGTCCCCTTCGACGTGATGCGTGTTGCTCCACGGGAAGCCGTGGCGCGTCATCATATCGCTTCAAGCTTGGGCGAAATCGAACCCTCGCCGAGGACGCAATCACGAACCCGCCGGCCGCTACAATTCGCGAAACATCCGAGCCACTCCGGCCTCATCAGCGCCAGTAGTCCAATTTTGGGATCGGTTCTAAACCAAAAACCACTCCCAATGGATCATAAAAAGGGGGGGTATTTTTTACGAGATACTTCTATTTGATGTGAGTCAACTTGACTCAGTTTACTTCGCGACTCGGTTGAGAGAGAAAAGCGGCCCCAACAACAGGAGGGCCTTCATGCGTCTCGTTATCTTCTCGCTCCTTCTCTCTGTCCTGGCCATCTCCGCGACTAACGCCGACGCTCCCACAGCCAGCGTTCCCCAGGATGATCTGGATATCGTGGTATTCATCGAATAGTCCGCTCAGCATCAACCGTACGGCATGACTTGAAGTCTCGTAGGCAAATCCCCAAGCCGATCCGACGAGTTCAGGATAGCCCTGGAGCGCGCGCCGCTGGCTTGGCAGGGGCTCGCGCGGGTGAAGATACACCGGAACGCGCAGCACCGCCACACGATCCCAGAACTCCCGCACCGGCTCTTCGTCAAGGTACTGAACATGTTCGTTAGGCCCAAGATTGGAATAGCCGTTGATCAGAGCGCCCTTCAGGCCGAGCTCCTTTACGGCCCGTTCCAATTCGTCAGCAGCAG
>JASHRR010001511.1 GCA_030037185.1 Xanthobacteraceae bacterium
TTGAGCGCTACGGCGTCGGCAATTCGCCCTACGCGGCGGAATTCCAATGGATCGGGGAGCCTGATCCAAGGCCGAGGGGGGCGGGCTTCTACTACCTCGACCATCTCACTCACAACGTTGAGCGCGGCCACATGGACAAGTGGTTTGCGTTCTACACGAAGCTGTTCAACTTCCGCCAAATTCGCTTTTTCGACATCGAGGGCAAGCTCACCGGGCTGTTCTCGCGGGCACTGACGAGTCCGTGCGGACGCATTCGCATTCCGATCAACGAATCGGCCGACGAAAAGTCCCAGATCGAAGAATTTCTGCGAGAATATAAAGGCGAAGGCATCCAGCACGTCGCCGTCGGCACCGACGCGATTTACGACGCGACCGAGATGCTCGCGGCCAATGGCCTCGAATTCATGCCCCGGCCGCCGGACGTCTATTACGAGAAAAGCTTCCATCGGGTGCGCGGTCACACCGAGCCGATCGCGCGCATGAAGAAGCAAGGCATCCTCATCGACGGCGAGGGAGTGGTTGACGGGCGCGAAACCAAGGTCCTGCTGCAGGTTTTCTCCAAGACCGTGATCGGCCCGATCTTCTTCGAGTTCATCCAGAGGAAGGGGGACGACGGTTTCGGTGAGGGAAACTTCAAGGCGCTGTTCGAATCGATAGAGGCAGACCAGATTCGGCGCGGCGTGCTTACGCCCTGAGCGATTTCGGCTTACCAGACAGTGAATAATGCGCGAAAATCCCTTCGCTCAACACGAGATGAGTGCGAGACGTTTTCGACCAGGCTGACCCAATGGGGTCATTGCCCGGCTTGACCAGGCAATCCATTTAGGAGTTGCCCGGTCAAGCCCGGCGCAGGACCCCCGATTAGACAAAACGATCTGGAGCACTTCCATGGCGCACCCCACCCAACTCGAGCCGTCACGGAAAAACGGCGCGGTGCCGCTTGCAGCCATCTCATACCAAGCGGGGTTCGGTAATCAGTTCCAGTCGGAAGCCGTGCCGGGCGCGCTGCCGGTCGGCCGCAACAGCCCGCAGCGCGGGCCGCTCGGGCTCTATGCGGAACAGATTTCCGGTACCGCCTTCACGGCGGCGCGTCACGAGAACCGCCGCACCTGGACCTACCGTATCTGGCCCTCCGTCGTGCACAAACCTTACCGGCGCATCGACAACGGCAAGCTGCGCACCGGCCCCTTCAACGACACTGAGGCGACGCCGTCGCAATTGCGGTGGAGCCCGTTCCCGATCCCGCAACATCCGACCGATTTCATCGACGGCATCGTCACCATTGGCGGCAGCGGCAGTGCCGCCGACCAGTCCGGCATGGCGGTGCATATCTATGCGGCCGGCGCCTCCATGGCGGAGCGCTATTTCTACAACGCGGACGCGGAGATGCTCATCGTCCCGCAGCAGGGCCGCGTGCGCTTTGTCACCGAGCTTGGGATCCTCGATGTGGATAACGGCGAGATCGCCGTCATGCCGCGGGGCTTGAGGTTTCGCGTCGAGCTGCCGGACGGCCCGTCGCGCGGCTACATCTGCGAGAATTACGGCCAGGCGTTCCGGTTGCCGGAGCTTGGGCCGCTCGGCGCCAACGGCCTGGCCAATCCGCGTGATTTCCAGGCGCCGGTCGCGTCCTATGAGGACAGCCAGACGCCCTGCGTAATCGTCGCGAAATTCCAAGGCAATCTGTGGGCCGCCGAGAGCCCGCATTCGCCGCTGAGCGTGGTTGCCTGGCACGGCAATTTCGTCCCCTATAAATACGACCTGGCGCGCTTCATGGCGATCGGCACCGTCAGCTTCGACCATCCGGACCCTTCGATCTTTACCGTGCTGACTGCGCCGTCGGATATTCCCGGCACCGCCAACGTCGATTTCGTCATCTTCCCGCCGCGCTGGCTGGTCGGCGAAGATACCTTCCGGCCGCCGTGGTACCATCGCAACGTGATGTGCGAGTTCATGGGTTTGCTCAAGGGAGTGTATGACGCGAAGGCCGAGGGCTTTCTGCCCGGCGGCGCCAGCCTCCACAATTGCATGAGCGCTCACGGGCCGGATGCAGAAACCTTCGCGCGCGCGAGCACGGCCGAGCTCAAGCCGCAGAAGCTCGACAACACGCTAGCCTTCATGTTCGAAAGCCGCTTCGCCATGCGGCTTACCCGGTATGCGATGGAATCTTCAGAGCTGCAGCATGACTATTTCGAGGGCTGGCAAGGGCTGAAGCGTTATTTTCCGCCGTAGGATCTGTTAACCCATCAGCCATCGGCGGGACAGGAAGGGCGAGCGTTCCTCGAATGAACTGAAAGCTTTCGCAGGCCCCAAGGCCAGCTAACTCTCCCGCCAACAACCGGATGCCGGAAACGGCATGTCCCCGAAAGGGAGGCGGGTAACATCCCTGCTCGGCGGTCGAATTTGCGTGGCGCGGCAGATCGGGCTATCGCTCAAGCGATCCCGCGCACTCACGCATTATGTTGCGAACACGCAGTGGCGTGCGGCGTCATCCAAAACGGCCCGAGCGCCGGCCCCCGAATTACCCGATCGCACAGCGGGTCCTGCTTGCGGGCTACGGTGGTGCGGTGCCGCGATAAAATCGCCCCGAGAGGACTTCCCGTGGACAGGCTTGCTCCCGCCGTAACCGGCACGCCCCGCGCGCTGCTGCGCGTCGAGGGCGCCGGTATTTTCGTGATTGCAATCGCGTTGTATTGGCGGCTGGGCGAGAGCTGGTGGCTGTTCGCAATTTTGTTCCTCGCCCCTGACCTCGCTTTTCTCGGCTATCTGGCGGGAGCGCGTTTGGGTGCGGTCACCTACAATTCTCTCCACACGATCGCCGGCCCAATCCTTCTGGCGCTGGCGGGCCTGTTCGTGTCATACGAACCGGCCATCGCGCTCGCGCTCATCTGGCTTGCCCATTGCGGCATCGATCGGGCGCTCGGCTACGGCTTGAAATACCAGGCCGGTTTCGGCTTCACGCATCTCGGCCGCATTGGACGGCCGGCTTGACGAGCAAGGCGCATGCAATGGAAATAGATCACACCCACGACCCGGCGCTGAAAAGCTTCATTGCCAGCGCCAATGCGCCGGGATGCGATTTTCCCGTCCAGAACCTGCCCTATGTGGCCTTCCGGCGTCGCAGCGCGACCGGCGACCCGCGAATCGGCGTCGCCATCGGTGATGACCTTCTCGACATCGCCGCGGTGGCGGATCTTCTGGACGGTGCGGCCGGGCACGCCGCGGCAGCCTGTGCGGCTCCGCATCTCAATCATCTTATGAAGCTTGGGCCGGCGTACTGGGCGGCGCTGCGTTGCGAATTATCGCGACTTCTGACCACCACCGACGCGGCGCGGCGGTCGCGTGTGGAGACCGATCTTACTCCGATCGCGGCGGCGGAATTTTTTGTTCCGGTGCAAATCGGCAACTTCACGGATTTCTTTGCCTCGATCTTCCACGCCACCAACACCGGCCGGTTGTTCCGCCCCGACAATCCGCTGATGCCGAATTACAAATACGTGCCGGTCGCCTATCACGCCCGCGCCTCCTCGGTTCAGGTCAGCGGCGCGCCGGTGCGGCGGCCGTTCGGCCAGACCAAACGCGGTGAGGACGCCGCGCCGGTCTACCGGCCTGCCCGCAGCCTCGACTACGAGCTCGAGCTGGGATTCTACATCGGCCGGTCCTCGACGCTCGCGGCGCCGGTGCCGATCGCCGACGCTGATGCGTATATCTTCGGCTATTGCCTGCTCAATGACTGGTCGGCGCGCGACGTCCAGGCCTGGGAAGCCCAGCCGCTCGGCCCGTTCCTCGCCAAGAATTTTGCAACGTCGGTATCGCCTTTCGTCATCACCGCAGCGGCGCTGGCGCCGTTCCGGACGGCCGCCTTCACGCGGCCGGCGGGCGATCCGGCGCCGCTGCCGCATCTTCTGGCGCCGCAGGATCAGGCGGCGGGCGGCCTCGACATAACCTTGGAGGCCTATATTGTTACGACACAAATGCGCCACCACGGCACGCCGCCGTTTCGGCTGAGCCGCGGTTCGTTCGCGCTGGTCTACTGGACGGTCGCCCAGATGGTCGCCCACCACACCAGCAACGGCTGCAATCTCGAAGTCGGCGACCTGATGGGCTCCGGCACGGTGTCAGGCCCGGAGCCGGAAAGCTGGGCGAGCCTGTTGGAGCTGAGCAGAGGCGGCCGCCAGCCGATTGTGCTGCCGACCGGGGAGACGCGACGCTTTCTTGAGGACGGCGATGAAGTCGTCTTGCGGGGCTACGGCGAGCGCACGGGCTTCGCCCGCATCGGCTTTGGCGAATGCCGTGCGGTGATCGAGTCGGCCGTGAAGCTGTAGGTTATCTTGCCTGTTGGCGGGACGGCAGCCTCAGTGCGCCTCGTCCCAGTTATCCGCCGCATGCGCGTCGACGTGGAGGGGCACCGTGAGCGCGACGGCCGGCAGCGGCGCCTCCTCCATGACCCGTTTGATCACCACGATGGTGCGGTCGATCTCGCCGTCCGGCACCTGAAAGACAAGTTCGTCATGGACCTGGAGCAGCATTTGCGCCGCCAGATGCTGCTTGACCAGCGCTTCGTCCATGCGGATCATGGCACGCCGGATGATGTCGGCGGCGGTGCCCTGCAGGCGCGCATTGACGGCGGCGCGCTCGTTGAAGGAACGGATCGACGGGTTTGATGCAATGATGTCCGGGTAATGGCACTTGCGGCCGAACAGCGTCGTCACATAGCCGGTCTGCCGGCACGCCTCTTTGGTTGCGTCCATGAAAGCGCGGATGCCGGGAAAGCGCTCGAAGTATTTCTTGATGTACGCGCCTGCTTCCTCGCGCGAGATGCCGAGCTGATTGGCAAGACCGAACGCCGAAATGCCATAGATGATGCCGAAATTGATCGCCTTGGCGCGGCGACGCACCTCGCCGGGCATACCTTTCACCGGCACATTGAACATTTCGCTCGCCGTCATTGCATGAATGTCGGTTCCCTGGCGGAACGCGCGCTTGAGGGCCTCAATATCCGCGATTTCCGCCAGCAGCCGCAATTCGATCTGCGAATAATCGGCCGATATCAGCTTGGTGCCGGGCAACGCAACGAAGGCGCGCCTGATCTTGCGGCCGTCCTCGGTGCGGACTGGGATGTTCTGCAGGTTGGGATCGAATGAGGAGAGCCGCCCGGTGCTGGTGGAGGCGAGCGCATAGTTGGTGTGAACCCGGCCGGTGTCCGGGTTGACAAACGAAGGCAGCAGCTCCGTGTAGGTCGAGCGAAGCTTGCTGATCTGCCGCCATTCGAGAATCCTGGTCGGCAGCAGGTGGCCCTCCTCGGCAAGATCGTCGAGAACCGAGGCAGACGTGGACCAGGCCCCGGTCTTGGTCTTGCGTGCGCCTGGAAGTTTCATCTTGCCGAACAGCACGTCGGCAATCTGCTTGGGGCTGCCCGGGTTGAGCGGCTCACCGGCGATGTCCTGAATCTCGGCTTCAAGCGCCGCGGTTTTTTGCGCAAAATCGCCCGACAGCCGCGACAGCACCTCGGTATCGATAGAGATGCCGCGTTGCTCCATGCGGGCGAGGACCGGCACCAGCGGACGCTCCAACGTCTGATAGACCGTCACCACGCGTTCCGCGACAAGGCGCGCGCTGAGCAGGCGCCAAACACGCAGCGTGACATCGGCGGTCTCGGCGCAGATACTGCACGCGCGTGTCGCCTCGACGGTCTCGAATGGCACCAGCGTGCGCCCTTTGCCGACGATGTCGGCCATGTTGAGCATGGCGTGGTCGAGATGCCGGCGCGACAGCTCCTCGAGCCCGTGGCCGGCACGCCCGGCGTCGAGAACGTAGGACATCAGCATGATGTCATCGAACGCGTTGAGCGAGATGCCATGGCGGTCAAGCACCAGGGCGTCATGCTTTAGATCGTGACCGACCTTGAGGACGCCAGCATCCTCAAGCATCGGCTTGAGGAGCGCGAGGGCCTCGTGCTGGAGCACTTGGCCGGCCGCCAGGCCGCCGCTCGCCAACAGGTCACCGCCCTCGCGGTGACCGAGCGGCACATACGCCGCCTGGTTGGGGGCGAGCGCGAGCGACACGCCAATCAACACGGCGATCATCGGATCGGCGGAAGTCGTGGCGAGATCGATTGCGACCGCGCCGCGATCGGTGGCCTGCGCAATCCACTGCCCGAGCGCGTCGGCGTCGCCGATCATCTGATAGCCGGAGCGATCGATCCTGCGGCCGGAGATTTCCGCGAGGCGTTGGCGGACAAGCCCGAGCGGCGTGGTGGGCTCCGTTCGCAGGCCGGCCGGACGCTTGCGATCGCTTGCCGCCAGCGGCAGCCCGAGCGAGAGCTGGCGGGGCGTTGCGGCCGCAACTGCGGCCGTCTCACCGATCGGCGGCGGTGGCGGTTCGGCGGTGGTGCGCAACGCTTTATCCGGGTCGATTGCATTCGGATCGACGCCGGTAGCCTCGCCAACCCGCTTGGTCAGATTGGCGAACTCCATCGCCTTCAGAAAGGCGATCAGCTTTCTGGGATCGCGCCCAACGAGCGGCAGATTTTCCAGCGGGCATTTCAATTCCACCTCGTCGTCGAGCAGCACAAGGCGCTTCGACACGCGGGCCTGCTCGGCGAATTCGATCAAGGATTGCCGGCGCTTCTCCTGCTTGATCTCGGCCGCCCGTGCCAACAAAGCTTCGAGATCGCCGTACTCGTTGATGAGCTGCGCGGCTGTCTTGACGCCGATCCCCGGAACGCCCGGCACATTGTCGGTGGTATCGCCGATCAGGGCCTGGACGTCGGGAACCTTTTCGGGTGGTACGCCGAATTTCTCGGCGACCTCCTCGGCGCCGATGCGGCGCTCGTTGCCGGGCATCGGATCGAACATCATGACGCCGGGTCGCACCAGCTGCATGAGGTCCTTGTCGCCGGCGATGATCGACACGTCGGCGCCGGCCTCAAGCGCGACGCGCGCATAAGTCGCGATCAGGTCGTCGGCCTCGAAGCCTTCCTGCTCGATCGGGATCAGCCCGAACGCGCGCACGGCGTCGCGCATGAGCGGGAACTGCGGCACCAACTCGTCCGGCGGTTCCGGGCGGTGGCCCTTGTAGTCGGCATAGATTTGGTTGCGGAAGCTCTTGCCGGAATAGTCGAAAACCACTGCCATGTGGGTCGGCATCACCCCGCTCAGCCCCTCTCGTAACAGTTTCCACAGCATGTTGCAGAAGGTGAGCACCGCGCCCGTCGGCACGCCGTCCGAGCGCGTAAAGCTGCGGCCCCGGCTCTGCGCGGCCTTGAACATCGCGAAATACGCACGAAAAATGAATGACGACCCGTCAATGAGAAAGACGTGGTCGCCCTTCTTCAGCTTGCGCGGCGCGGCGGTTTTGGACATCGGCCCTGCGTATGTATGGCGTCGCCACCGCCATACCACCCCGTGCCCGATGCGGAAAGCCTGCTTGGGGACGATGCGGCTGTGCGGGCTAAGAGGATCAGGTCCGCCCTTGTTTCGC
>JASHRR010001512.1 GCA_030037185.1 Xanthobacteraceae bacterium
GTTGCCCAAAAGCCATCGATGGGGCCGCTCTCCAGCGCTTTTGGCTGCCGTCACGCCGGTGTTGACCTTCAGCTCAAGCCATCCCGGGATCGGCGCGATCGCGATGCCCCGGCGGGCGGGATCCAGCCCGGCCTTGATGAGCAGCCCCCGCGGCCCAAGCTCGACCCACGGCGCAGCGCCGATGGCCCCGAAGGCACGGCAGATCGCCACGCTTGGCGCCGAGATGCGCGCGCATCACTGGGAACCAGCACATGCCTTGCGCCTGCCCGCAGACCAGCTTCACGTCGCGCCACGGGCGGGACACCGCAAGAGCGGCGTGCGCTTCGGCAGCGACGACGTCGACTTCGCAATTCTCTAGCCCAACTTAGGCGATTGGACGCCTGATAGGCCTTGTCGGCCGGCAGATCGGAACGAGCTCCGCGTCCAATCCTTCGGCGTGCAGAATTCCCAATTCGCAGGCCGCAAAGGCCAGAAAGTAGGAATTGGAAATAAGGTCGGGCATGGCGATCTTGATCGGCATCGGCCAGCTCACGAGCGCTCGAGATTGCTGACCGCCGATGTCTTCTACCAGCCCTTCCGAAATGACGGGACGACGGATTATCCCACCGACGACGGCAACTCCTGCCTCACGCGTGCTTCGACCTTCGTCCATTGGTCTGGGGTGAGTGTCACCGCTCCGGCAAATTGATCCGTGTAGAGTTGGTCGGCCGGCGGAACATCCCTGATCCCCATGTAGGTGACGACGGATTGCCTAGTGATATCGGCAAGTGCCGGATCGATGTGACCGAGCCCGCGTTGCCTGAAAGAGTCGACGAAGCCAAGCGAGGTGCCCACCTCCTGCCCATAGAATAAGACCTCGCGCGTAGCAGGAGCGCCGCCCTGAAATTCCTTCAGACTGTCGACGTGGATATCGATCGACCTTTCCGGATTGAGGTAGACGAACTTGAGCCCTTCCAGCAGGCCGTCGACGAAGTCCTTGCACACTTCCGGCCGCCGCGCGACCGTCTCGCGTTTGCAGGCGGCCACAATGCTGCACGATTTGACGCCGTAATCCGCATAGAACATCGCGTTGATGGCGATATGATTGGTCCAATAGGTCGGTGCAATGCTGCCGAAGAAATTGCCGACGACTTTGATCTGCTTGACGGCGGCGGCCCGCATCAGGCTCGCTGCGTCCATACTGACGATATTCACTTTGCTGGCGTCGATGCCGGTCGCCTTCACGAAAGCCGGCCACAGCGCATATTCGCCGCCGCCGACTTCGAAGCCGATAGATTGACCTTCAAGCTCCTTCGGCTGGGTGATATTCAATTCCTTGAGCGAGAAGATGCCGATGGGTGAGCGAGGCCAAATGGCCGCGATTGCGACGAGATCCAAACCGCGGCCGACGCAACCCGCCTGCACGGCCATATCAAGGAGCCCGAAGTCGTATTGGCCCTGGTCGACCGGAACGCAGACCTTGGTCGAGCCGAAGCCGCGGTCGATGGTGACATCGAGACCGCGCTTGTCCCAGTAACCGAGCTTCTTGGCGACGAATGTGAAGCTGTAGGTGCCGAGAGGCAACCACGGGAGCGTCAGCTTGATCGGAGTGGCGGCGCGAACGATCGCCGGCGCGGAGACCCCGAGTGCGCTGCTAGTTCCGGCGAGGCCTGCCAATTTGAGAAAAGAACGCCGATGGAGTGTCATGTCGCATTCTCCGTTGAGGTGCTGTCGACCGAAAGCCTGCAAATTAGTGCTCATGCCCGATCAGTACGGACTGTACTCGCAGATGACGGCCTTCATCGGCTTCAGCCGGAAGGCATGCAAGCGTTGTGGATCTGCGGGCAGTTGGATAACGCCGCGATTATGTCCATTTCGGCGGGAAAGTCGATGTGGTCGCTGGCCTTGCTCCTGGGCGCTGTTGCTGCGGCAGTTCATGTTGATGTTCAAAGGGACAGCGTTCGAGGCAATGCCCCACGACTTCAGCGCTACGGCCAGATTGGTGCGGGAGTTTTCGGTTGTTCTTCACGCCATAGCGCTTTTCATTGGTGAAGCTCGAGCAGGCCGCAGTCAGCATGTCGTGAACGCCGCACGTGTCGGCGATGATCGTCATCGTCGCGCGCTTCATCAGAATAGAGCACGTACCCGACACGTGGGAAACCTGCTTGTTAAGATTGATCGTATTCATCAAACAGTTTTTCGGCAGTATTGGCGGCTCACGATCTTCCAAATCGACAATGCGCATGGCGGAATGTCCAGCGGGCTCGATCGTCTGCTCACCCAAGATCTTGAATTGCTCTGTCATTAGTGTCCGTTTTGAAACTTCTTGAATCGAGTGAATCTGTTGGATTCAAGAGGCGTGACCTGATTCGCGGAGGGGTCGCCGATGTGGACGCTCGAGAACCGACCGAAATACACTCGTGACCATCTGGTACCGAGCGACCTCACGAAGGACGAGCGGGTGTTGCACCATTGATTCCGCCATCCAAGCCGGGCGGTGGCAAGCGGCGGACCGACATCCGAGCGGTCATGAACGCGGTGATGTATTTTTGAGCACTGGTTGCCAATAGAGCTAGCTTCCGAAGAATTTTCCACGTACAGCATGGTCAACCACTGCTTCATCTGGTGGTACTGCGATGGCGTGCTGGATCGCATTCACCACGCGCTCTAGGTTGCCTGCCGCGAGAAGGCGGAACGAGAGGCTAGCCCCACGGCCGCCATCCTCGATGGCCAAAGCGTGAAAAGCGCCACAAAAAAGGGGCCTGCATCGATCCGCATGGCTATGATGTGGGCAAAACGATCACCGGAAAGAAGCCTCATATCCTGGTGGATACATTGGGCCTGTTGCTCCTTGCCGTCGTATATTCCGCCGACATTCAAGACCGCGATCGCGGCCTCTTTCGACAAATTGTTCGCCGACAGCGCTTATCAGGGGCCGTTATTTGCCAACGGGCTCGCCAAGATCTTGCGGAGACCCAAAACCGAGATCATCAAACGATCCGATCAAGCCAAAGGGTTCGTGCAGTTAGCCGAGCCTTGGATCATTGAACGAACCATTGCATGGCTCAATCGTTGTCGCCTCTCGCCAAGGACTGGGGAAATCTCAACGAAACTTGCCTTCAACCGCCTCATGCTGCGAAAGCTTTGTAGCCCTTGACGAAGCTCTTGAAACGGACTCTTAGGAATATCCCCGGCCTATCGGGTAGATTATCGACCGGCTGCGGCTGTCGTAAAGGCCAAAAGGAGCCGCGTTGCAACAGAGCGGGCGGTGCGCGATGCGGCGTCATCCGCCGGCGCTGCCGCTGATATCGCTCGACTGCTGCCAGTAGACCGCTCGCCGCTCGGCCAGGGCGATCAGTCCGTAGAGCACGAGACCGGCAATACTGAGCACCGCAATCGATGCCATCATCAGCGGCGTGTCGAGCAGCCCGCTGGCAAGCTTTATGAGGTAGCCGATGCCCTGTTGGGAGGCGACGAATTCGGAAACAATCACGCCGATAATCGCCAGCGTGATTGAGATCTTCATCCCGCCGAAAATGTGCGGCAGAGCATTGGGCATCCGGATCTTCCAGAATACCTGCCAGGGCGACGCCATGAAGGTTCGCGCCATAAGGTGGATATCCTCGTCAATGGACTGGAATCCGAGCGCGGAATTGACGGTCATGGGAAAGAAAGCGATTAGAAAGGCGAGCAACAAGCAGGACACCGTACCGGTCCCGAACCAAACGATGAAGAGGGGCGCGATGGAGATTTTCGGCACGACCTGGGAAACGACGATGATCGGATAAAAGCCCCGCCGCAGGAACGAGGAATAGGTAATCAGCACCGCAACCAGTATACCGCCGACGACCGACAGAGCGAATGCGGTTACAGTAAGGTAAAGGGAGGGCCAGAGATTAGTCATGAGCAGATCGCGACGCTCGATGACTGTCCCAAGGATGCGCGATGGCGATGGCAGAATGATGTTGCGAACGCCAAGCCAGCGAACGATCAGTTCCCATCCGGCGAACATCGCCAGGCTCACTGCGACCGGCCAAGCAAGATCGATAAGCTTCTTTCGTGCGTTACTGAGCATGGCTGGCCTTGATGGCTTTGCGCAGCTCGCGGACGTAGGAGTTGAATGGCGCGCTCTCCATGATCCCGATGTCGCGCGGCCGCGGGAGATCGATCTTGACTTCCTCAATAACGGTTGCCGGGCGCTGGCCCATGACGATCACACGATCGGACAGGAATGCGGCCTCACGGATACTGTGGGTCACGAAGAGCACGGTCTTGCGGTTGGCCTGCCAGATGTATGACAGCTCCAAGCCCATTTCGTCGCGCGTGATCGCGTCCAACGCGCTGAACGGCTCGTCCATGAGGAGTATGCCGGGGTCGTGGATGAGAGCGCGGCAAATCGATACGCGCTGGCGCATGCCGCCGGACAGATGACGCGGCAGATGACGGGCAAAGTCGTCTATTTTCGCCATCGCCAGCAGTTGCATCGCGCGTTCGCTGTATTTGGCGCGCGGCTCCCTGCGCAGTTCGACCGGGAACAGCACATTGTCAATAACAGTGCGCCACGCCAGCAGCACAGGCTGCTGAAATACTACCCCGATATCCGGCCGCGGACCGGAGACGGGGATGTCGTTGATCGAAATCTCTCCTGCGGACTTGTTGACCACACCCGCAACCATCATCAGCAGCGTGCTCTTTCCGCACCCGCTCGGGCCGAGAATGCTTACGAACTCATTGGCGGTGACATCGAGCGACACATTCCGGATCGCCTCAAGGGCGCCGTAGAGTTTGCGCACATTTTTGATGCGCAAAACGAGCGAGGGCGCCTTGATGGACTGCATCTCAGTCACGCCGGGGCCGCCTTTTGCGTGGCGCCCTCAATGGCGGCAACGATACGCTGCGGCGTTAACGGTAGATCGTGTATCTCGATCTGAAACGGGCGAAGAGCGTCGTTAACCGCCGAAACAATGGCGGCGGGTGGCCCGACCGCTCCGCCTTCGCCAAGTCCCTTGACGCCGAATTCCGTATAGGGCGACGGAGTAATCATGTGCTGCACCTTGATCTCCGGCACCTCCGTGGCGCTCGGCAACAGGTAGTCCTGCAAGGTGGTGGCGAGCGGCTGGCCACGTGCGTCGAAGGGTGTGGCCTCGTAAAGGCAAGTCCCGATACCTTGCGCCGTTCCGCCACGAATCTGCCCGTCGACAATCATCGGATTGACCAGCGTGCCGCCGTCTTCGACGACGACATAATCCAGAATCTCGATCGCCCCGGTTGAAGGGTCGATCGCGACGACGGCCGCATGCGCCGCATAGGTGAACGTGCCGCTGTCGCGAGCCGCGCGATATCCGGCGGTCACCTCCAGCCCCCCGGTATCGATCTCCGGCGGCAGCATCTGCGGCTGCAAATACCAGGC
>JASHRR010001513.1 GCA_030037185.1 Xanthobacteraceae bacterium
AAATCGCGGCGATTCGTGGTGGTTCGTCGATGCGACATGCGCCCTCCCATCTCCCTGTCGCGCCAGGTTAACATTGGTCGGCAAAGCGATCCAAGCTCAATCGAGCCCGAAGCCGGGAGCCAGCTTGCTGAAACAAGCATGGAAACAACGAAATCGCGGGTCATTAGCGGGCAACTGATGCGGCGACGGCGAGCGTCACGCTGCCTTTTACTGGATCACCATAGGCAGACTCTGCAGTCGTAACTCCCCGACAGCGCCGCCATAGACCGGTGTGAAATTCGGATCGCTGATACGCGCTTTGGGAAAGCGCGCCAACAACCGCGTTATGGCGATGCAGATCGTGGTGCGACCCAGGATATTGCCAATGCAATGGTGAGGGCCCGCGCCGAATGAGAGGATGCGCTTTGGCTTACGCTGGATATCGAAGCGCAGTGGATCGGGAAAAACGTCCGGGTCGAAGTTTGGCGCAAGCGGCGACGGCCTTACCACCATGCCTTTGAGGATAGGCGTGCCGCCCACCTCGGTGTCGCGCCTGGCAATGCGGGGAAAAGTGAAATAGCCGTTGCTGCGCAGCCGCAGGCATTCCTCGATGGCGTCTGGAATCAGTGACGGATCGCGGATCAGTTGCTGCCGCTGGTCGTCGTGCGTGTAAAGCAGGTGCAGCGCACCGCCGGCCGCGCGGCTGGTGGCCGACAGCGATGCGCCGCAGATGCCGAAAATCTGGTCAAACAATTCGCGGTCGTTGAGCTTGTCGCCGGCATAGCGGGCATTCACGAGATCACTGATGAAGTCCGGGCGCGGGCTGACGCGCCGCTCATCGATGATCGCCCTGATCTCTTCCATGGTGCGGTCGAAGGCGCGCCGCAATTCTGCAGACCACGGCTCGCCCGGTTTAACGTAGGTGGTGCCCGGAATCATATCGTGGAACGCGACGAAGATCGCCTTGCGCCTTTCGTTCATGTTGACCATCGCATTTAACAGCGCATCGACCACGAGATGCGCGCCGTAATCCTTCATACCGTCAAACGCAGGCCCGTTAGCCTCGATGCGGTCCAGCATGCCGTCGACAATGTCGGTGATGCTCTCCTGCAGCTGTTCGATTCGTCGCGACGAGAAGGCCGGCGTCAACAGGCGGCGGACGCGGGCATGCTGCTCGCCGTCCATCTGCGTCACGAACTGGGCATCCATAATCTTGTTGAACTGCTCCCAGCCCGGGCCACGCGGCATCTCTGATGCGAACATCTGGGTATCAGAGAAAACCTTGTGGACGTCGAGGTATCGTCCAACGACGACCTGCGGCTGGCCGTGGCCCAGCACGTAGAATGGTGGCCGCCGCGCCCATTCGGCCATGTGTTTGTGCGCGTTCGCTTTGAACTCGGCGCTGCCCAGATCGATGTCAACGACGTTGCTCTCGTCCAATTCTGCGGGCAACGACATTATTCCTCCTAAAAATCTGTTCTCCGAGGGGCTTCGCAACTGCGATGCCCGTGAAGGTATCTCATGCCCACGGCGAGATAGCCCTGGCTTTTTTGATTGGCATCGCCTGTGTGGTTGAGAAGGCGAAGGGGCCTTGGCACGGTAAGCCATTTTCCGGGCGATCCGCTCCTTCTGCAAAGAACCAGGCAGGAGCCCGCGAACGACCAAACTTGCCAGTATTCATTAGCAAAAGCACCATCTTAAAGAATACCGGGTATCCATCGATTGACCTTCTTCCGGCAGGCCGCGTAGGCGACGCCGAAGCGCGCTTGGAGTCGATGCTCGTCACGCACCATGCGACGGTGAAACCACGCGGCGCGAGTGGCGAGCAATATGAGTGCGAACCACGACCAGAACGTAAGGGCGAGCCCCATCATAAAAATGAGATGTCCGAGATACATCGGGTTTCGGGTGTACCGTTAAGGACCGCTGGTGATGATCCGCTCTTGGAGGTGCTGCCCCGACCGCCGCCGGCACGCACCAGGCGATAGTTGCCGACTAGAAGGGACTGCAAACAGCCCCAAACAAGCAGACTACACCCCCACCGTACGAAAATGATCTCGTCATCGTGTAGCGCAAGCTCGAAAGCGACAACAGCCAGGGGGCAAAGGATGAACGTCTGTACCGGAGTCCGCCAGCCATCGTCGCATCTCATGCACAGCATTCCGCATCGGATCGTCCGGCTCTTGCCAATTCAAGGGCAACCGGTCCGATGCGGCTTGCCTGGCAGGCAAGGCGCCTGCTCAAGGCGTGCGTGTTATCTTTCTGAGGCTTCAATCATAAACCGTGTCCACGTAATGATCTGAGTCGACCACCGCCTCGATCACGGTCGGGCCTGTCGCCGCCAGCGCCTTGTCGACCGCCGCCGCAAGGGCAGCGGCGGTGCGCACGCATACGGCCGGCACACCGAAATAGTGCGACGGCGGCTCGCCATATTCCTCGGACTGCAGTTGCGTTCCGTAAAGCGGAAACTGGCGGCGTATCTGCTTGACCTTAATGAGGGCAAGCCACCTGTCGTCGAGAACGACCACCGGTAACGTCAACCCCAGGCGCTTTGCTGTCGCGACCTCGCCGCATGTCATCCGGAAGCAGCCGTCGCCGATCAGGCAGACGACCGGCAGAGCAGGGCACGCGAGCTTCGCTGCGATCGCTGCCGGCAGGCCGAAGCCCATCGACGACCAACCGTTGGTGATCTGGAATGTTTTCGGCGCATGCGCGGTCCACTGGCTCGCAATCTGATGCGTATGGGCGCCGACATCGAACGACAGAATGCCTGCGCGCGGCAAGCTCCTGCGTACTGCATCGATCGCCGCATGGGCCGTGAAGGCTGCCGATTTCGCCGCAGGGACTGGCCGCAAGGCCGCCTGGAATGACCGGCGGTGGTCTACCAGCAGAGCGGCCGGCCATCCGCGAGGCGCGGCCGGCATTACGGCCAGCCGTTCAAGCGCCGCATCGATGTCACCGATCGCCTGATGAACGAGCTTCACCGCCGGTGCGATGTCCGCGGCTTCAATATCGATATGGAGGAGGGGGACGTCGCCGATCCAGGCTTCGTATTCGACTTCAACGGTGTCGTAGCCGATGCCGACGATGAGATCGGCGGCGCGCAGCAGGCGGCGCTGCACCTGGCGGCATGCGCGTTCGATGCAGCCGATCGCGAGCGGATGATCTTCGTCGATCATGCCCTTTGCCATGGTGGTGGTCGCAAACGGCAGACCATGTCGTTCGACGACGTCACGCAGCCGCCCAGGATTGTTGATGCGCACTGCGGATGAACCGAGCACGGCGATCGGTCGCCTGGCGGCGGCAATGAGCTGACCAGCACGTTGAATGTCGGCATCCGGCGGCGCCGCGATCTTCGGCGGGTTCAGCGGCTGCGCAATTCTCTCCTGCGCCGGGGCCAGCGCCACGTCCTCGGGCAGATCAAGATGAACCGGCCCCCGGGGCTCCGCCAAGGTAATGCCGATCGCCTCCTGCACCGTTTGCGCTATGCGCCCGCCTTCGAGCCTGAACGTCGCTTTGGTGATCGGCGTAAACAACGCATGGTGGTCGATCCACATCTGAATGCGTCGACCGAGCTGATCCGTGTTGAGATTGCACGTGATCGCGATGAGCGGTGAGCGATCCAGATAGGCACATCCGACGCCGGTTGCGAGATTGGTGGCGCCTGGGCCAAGCGTTGCGATGCACAGGCCCGGTTTTCCGGTCATGCGGCCGGACACATCGGCCGCAAATCCGGCCGAGCCCTCATGGGCGGTCAGCACGAAGTCAATTCCGCCCGCACGCATTGCTTCGATCAGCGGCAGCACATTGCCGCTCGGAATTCCGAAACCACGGTCAATTCCACCCGCCTTCAGGGTTGCGACGATCAGATCAGCATTGTTCATCGGGCAGACACTTCAGCGGCGCGCACGGCATTCAGCGGCGGACGGGATTCAAATTGCGGGCACATCTATAATCTGCAGGTCGCAGTCGGCAACAGGTAAAATTGGCCTCGATACCTCAGGCGTACGTTTCGTGGCCGGCTATTTTTAGGCCGCACCTGTTGTTCATTTAGACGCGACATGGATTAGCTTACATGCAGCGTCAGCTAACCGTCGGCTAGAGGACGGACACCAGATGCGACCCGGTTGGCCAGGGCGCGATACGTGCCCGACTTCGAACCCACGCGAGACGGCCACCATAGGCGCTAGGGTACAGCGGCCGCGGCGCTAACGCATTCGGGAAGGCAGCCCTGACCCAACGCAGACATTGGGCAACGGAATATTTC
>JASHRR010001514.1 GCA_030037185.1 Xanthobacteraceae bacterium
CTATGGGCTGACGCTGCGGCGGCTGCGGCGGGAGGAGATTGCCAAGAAGGTTTCGGAAATTCTCGCCACCACCAGGCTCGCCGATCTCGCCGCGCGCTATCCGGGCGAGCTCTCGGGCGGGCAGCAGCAGCGCGTTGCGCTTGCACGCGCGCTGATCGTCGAGCCCGAAACCCTCCTGCTGGACGAGCCGCTGTCCAACCTCGATGCCAATCTGCGCGAGGAGATGCGATTCGAGGTGAGGCGGCTGCATGACGAATATCGCTACACCACGGTCTATGTGACGCATGACCAGTCCGAGGCGATGACGACGGCCGATCTGATTGCCGTCATGAATGCCGGCAAGGTCGAGCAGTTTGGGCCGCCCGAGGACATCTACGCGCGGCCACGCTCGGCGTTCGTCGCCCGCTTCATTGGCTCAAGCAATATTGTTATCGGCAAGGCGCTGGACGCCGATCACATCATGGTGGCCGGCATTGCGGTGTCGTGCACGGGCGGCGCACTCGTGGCCGGTCGTGATGCGGCTATTTCGATCCGCCCGCATGAAATCCGCATCCATCACGCGGCGACCGGGGATCCGCAGAATGTCCTTTCGGCGGTCGTGGCTCGCAACGTATTTCTGGGCCACAGCCGCGACTATATGGTCGAGATCGGCGCGGGCATCCAGCTTCGGGTCGTGGCCTCCCCCGAGGCAAACATCGCGCCTGGAAGCCAGGTGTGGCTAAGATTGCCACCAGAACGATGCCGGGTGCTCGAAGCCTAAAGTGGACTTCGCTCGCATATAATCCTTTGCCGGTGGCACCGACTGAGAGAAGAATTCGGGCCTGGGGCTCAGGCCGCTCGTCGTTGCTGCAGCTCGCGCCCATGCGACGCAGAAGGCCAATGGCCGGGCAGGGCCTGATGTTAGTTTGGCAAGCATGCCGCCCAGCAGACGACGATCTCATCTTCCGCTTGGTCGCCGGCGACGCGGTTAGCTTGCGCACGCTTGCTGGTCGAATCACGATTTGGGTCTGCGGGGAACGCCAGCGTGCTCTGCGCGAAGTCGATCCGATAAGCAAATGGTATCTCGCCGTTGTCTGTGACGTCCCGGATGCAGAGAAGATCGGCATTGTTGATGGGCCCGGATTGATGTCAGGTTGTGTACCTTTGCCTGTGACAGCGATGCCGCTATGCCGGCGCCGAGGTCGAACGTGCCCGGCAGCAATTCTCCTTTCGCCGTGCCGCCCTGCAACGCCATGGCAGTCAAGGCGCCAAGCGGGCCCTGAACAATCCAGAAAAGGAGCCCGCTTGAGAAAGCACATCTGCAGCTCCAAGCGATTGCCGCGAACATCGTCCGCCGCGCGATTGCGATCTTAAGACCTGACGCACATCCGCAACCAGGTTCCGCAAGGGCGCAACTATCGCCCAGTTCGTGAGCTACCGCGCGACCCTCAAGGCGTGTTGTCGTCGATCCGGGCAACATCAGCCGGAGACGTGTGGGTCGATCCACAAGCCAACCGCAAGTCTAAAAAAAGACGTGCTCCTCTACCGATTGCGCGCCTGCTGCTGACTTTGTTGGTGCCCGCGATATCCTGCCATCTGGGGCCGCTCTCGGTAACCGCGACTCCTGAAGCTTTCTTGCTATCAGGCGAGAGAGATGCCCGCACCTGACGGCGAAGGGCGAAAGCCTCCCACTTCGGCGGGGGATGGGTTACTCTGTCGGCAAGCGGGCTCGGGGGAGCGCATGGCGGGCGTCGCCCACCCTACGACGCTGGGATCGACGCGTGCTAAATCCTAACAGAGCCGTGTCTCCAAGCGGCACATTCGCAAGGGAAAGAATCGCGATGCCGGACAGAAACATCTCCAGGCGCAGGCTTCTTAAAGCATCCGGGTCTGCCGCCATCAGCGCCTTTGCGTCTCCCATCCGCGCCGCCGCGCCTGAGCCGGTTGCCGTCACGCCGGCGCTCATTCAAGCGGCCCGGAAGGAGGGCAAGGTTGCGTACTATACGCCGATCGATCTGCCGGTCGCCGAACTGATCGCCAAGGCATTCGAGGCAAAATATCCCGGTATTACGGTACGGGTCGAGCGCACCGGCGCCGAGAGGGTGTTCCAGCGCATCAGCCAGGAGTATGCGAGCAACATCCACGCAGTGGATGTGGCCACTTCCTCCGACGCGGCGCATTTCATCGTGTGGAAGCGTGAGGGCCTACTGGCGCCCTTCGTGCCGGAAGACGTGGCGAGACATTATGCGGCGGAACACAGGGACCCGGACGGCATGTTCGCAGCGTTTCGCGCAAGCCTCAGCGTGATCGGCTACAACACGCGGCTCGTCAAAGCCGAGGACGCGCCGAGGAGCTTCGCGGACCTGCTCGCTCCGAGATGGAGCGGAAAGATCGTCAAGGGCCATCCGGGTTTCAGCGGAACCATCATGACGGCAACCTATGAAATCGCGCGCGATCTCGGCTGGGATTATTTCGAAAGGCTGGCCAGGCAGCGGGTCATGCAGGTGCAGTCAGCCGCCGATCCCCCCAAGAAGCTCGGGCTGGGCGAACGGGCGGTGATGGCGGACGGCAACGAATATGTCCTGTTTCAGGTCAAGGAATCCGGTAGCCCTGTCGAGCCCGTTTATCCGACTGAAGGCACGCCCCTGATCGTCTCGCCGAACGGCATCTTCAAGGCAGGACCCAATCCTAATGCAGCGCGGCTGTTTCAGTGCTTCTGCTTCAGCCCGGAATGCCAGGAACTCGTGGTCAACAGGGGCGCCATGCGTTCGCTTCACGCGCAGGTCAAGGAGAAGCCGGGTCGGCGGCCGCTCGGCGAGATCAAGCTGATGAAGGAGGATCCGGCTGCGGTGGAGCAACTCAGCGAAGAAATCAAGGCGCGCTACACCAAGATCTTTCGGGTTTGATCTTTGACCCTCGTGGTCCCCGCCATCGCGAGGCGTCCGGGGTTCGTTTCGAGGTGTCGCTGCCGGTCTTGCGGGTCCACCGCAAAGGCGGATCACGATCGGCAAATATCCGGCCCGACTGCAGGCCCGCGCACAGGGTCTCCACCCGCCGTCAATCGTCCCGGTCATCGCAGGTGAAGCCATCTACACCGGCACTCATCCTACCTCGTGGTGCCTGACCACGAGGGGCTGCTCACGCCGCGTGCCGCCATCGATAAAATCGAGGCGCTGAGACCACAAGCGGTGGTAGTTGGGCCGCTCGATCCCGACAACGCGCCACGTCATATCGGGAAACCACGCCGCCCCATCCAGGACTTGGTGACGTCTCGACGCGGAAACAACCCGAGAGCTCTACGATCGGATGCTGGCACTCTATGCGGACTGCACCAATCCCGGATCCCTTTGGGGCAGCGCCAATGCCGCAAAGGCGCGCGTGGCCGAAAAAAAGCGCGTCGATCAGCGTGACCTATCCGACAAACGGTTCCTGCGCCCTGTTCCTCAATACCAGCGGGTCACACCGTCGGTCTGACCGGTTTCGGAGTTCGACCACCTGTTTGTCGTGATGCACGAGGCAGCACTGCAACAGACATTGTGGTAGGGTGCCAGCCCCGGGGCGGACCATGCAGCGGCGCACGCAGCGGTGCGGCGACGGCCGATGGGTATCCCCTGGGCTTGTTTGCGAGGCCTCGAACCTTCGAATTGCGCGGAGCTGCCGGTCCGACTCCGCCAAAACGCCAATTCGGAAGACCTCCGGAGATCGACGCTATGGCTGTTCCACAGCCGGTATCTGCACCGCTCACCCGCTCCGCGATCTTCCTGGTGGTGACGATAAATCCGGGCCCGGATAATCGCGCGGCCGTGCGATCGTTCTGCGCAGACCTCCCGGCGTTGATTCGTGCAGTGGAATTTCGCGATCTCGAAGCCGGCCTTTCCTGCGTGATGGGGATTGGCTCCGACGCATGGGACCGGCTGTTCGGGGACCCGCGTCCAGCCGAACTCCACCCGTTCCGGGAGATCCGGGCGGGACCGCGCCATGCGGTTTCGACGCCAGGGGACCTGTTGTTTCATATCCGTGCCAAGCGGATGGACCTTTGCTTCGAGATGGCGACGCAGGTCATGGCGCGCCTGGGTGAGGCGGTCTCGGCGATCGACGAGGTCCACGGCTTTCGTTACTTCGATGACCGGGACCTCCTGGGATTCGTCGACGGCACCGAGAATCCTCGCGGCGAGGCGGTGATCGACGCCGCGCTCATCGGCGAGGAGGATGCCACGTTCGCCGGCGGCAGCTATGTGATCGTGCAGAAATATCTGCACGACCTGGACGGATGGAACGCGCTGTCTACGGAGGTACAAGAGCGTATCATCGGCCGCACCAAGCTGGCCGACGTCGAACTGGACGACTCGATGAAGCCGACGTCTGCGCATAATGCGCTGACCACGATCACGGAGAACGGGAAGGAGTTTCAAATCGTGCGCGACAACATGCCCTTCGGCCAAGTTGGCACGGCTGAATTTGGCACGTACTTCATTGGCTATTGCCGCACGCCGCGGGTGACCGAGCAGATGATTGAGAACATGTTCGTCGGCCGCCCGCCCGGCAATTATGATCGACTGCTCGACTTCAGCCGCGCGGTGACCGGAACCCTCTTCTTCGTTCCAGCCGCGACATTCCTGGAATCCGTGACCGACGACGCTTCTGCAACAGCGATGCCCGCGGCGGGGGCAGCGCTCAAGCGCGCAATGTCCAAGGCCGCGGCGCCTGATGGCTCGCTCGCAGTAGGCTCCCTCAAACGAGAAAACCGATATGAATAATCTTCACCGCGAGCTTGCCCCGATTTCCGATGCGGCGTGGGCGGATATCGAAGCGGAGACGACCCGCACCCTTAAGCGCTACCTCGCCGGACGGCGCGTGGTTGACGTCCGCGGCCCGGGCGGTGTCGGCCTTTCCGCCGTCGGCACTGGGCACCTCAAGACGATCACGGCGCCGGGTGAGGGCATCCTCGCGAGGCAGCGCGAGGTCAGGGCGCTCGTCGAGTTGCGGGTCCCGTTCCAACTCGATCGTCAGCAGATTGATGACGTGGAGCGCGGCGCGAACGACTCCGACTGGCAACCGGCTAAGGACGCCGCGCAAAAGATCGCCTATGCGGAGGACCGCGCCATCTTCGAAGGCTATCCCGCGGCGGGCATCGGCGGCATCCGGCAGGGTACCAGCAATCCGATCCTGACGCTTCCCGCTGACGTCCGTCACTATCCCGATGCGATCGCGCAAGCCTTGAACCAATTGCGCCTCGTCGGCGTCGAGGGGCCCTATTCAGCGCTCCTAAGCGCCGATGCCTATACGGCTCTCGCCGTGACGAGCGACAACGGGTATCCCGTGTTGGAGCATGTCAAAAAGCTCGTCAAGGACGAGATTATCTGGGCCCCCGCCATCGCCGGCGCCTTCGTGCTCACCACGCGTGGCGGTGATTTCGATCTGCACATCGGGCAGGACGTCTCGATCGGCTATTCGACCCACACCGACAGCGTTGTGCACCTCTACCTTCAAGAGACGTTGACATTCCTGCTACTCACGACTGAGGCCGCCGTCGCGCTGGCGCCTGCCGCAAAGAAGTAGACGACCCGAACTCATTGGCCCAGGAAACCAGGAAAAAGGTGGCACGATTTGTTCGGAGATGGCTGTTTGACGCTCGCCCCATCCCAGCATTACTCGGCGGTGGAGCAGGAGCACGGCTGGACCAATTCCATCAACAGACGTCAATGAATAGGCGCCAGGATCGAAATAAGCTCATAAGGACGCGCTGTTCAGCGAATTCCAGCAGCGCAATGTCAGGCAGGGTGCGCGGCCCTTGCCCGCGGCGCCTCCGGCGAAAACCAGCGTGAGCGCAACCTCGACGGTCGGCGGCCTCGCTCCTTTCGCCCCTTCAGCACAAACAAACGGCAGGAAAGTCAGGAGGCGCCATCGATAATGCCGATCGCGACCCGCGGTTCATCGCCGATGCTCGTTGCGTTGGGTGCAGCGCAAGCTCGAGATCAACGCGTTGAGATCGGGTAGGCGATAACTCAGGCGATAGCGACGATTGAACCGTCATGGTGCTGAAGGCCTGACATCCATCGACGCTCCTTCCGGTGCGGCCAGCAGCCGGGGGTCGCTTTCCTTGAGCCTACTCGGCTGCAGCTCGCCAGTAGCCTCAAGCACCGGATAGGCGACTGAGCAGATATGGGAATGAATTCGTTTGAGGTCGCGCAGCACGTTCAAATGCAGTGAACTGGTTTCAATGCTCTCCACCCGGCCCTCACGCAGGCGGCCCAGATGGCTTTCGGAGGCAGCAAGTTCGGCGCTGCGAAGCCCGGTCTTCTCCTCAATCAAAGCGCGCGCTATCCTCACGTCCCCGGACATGAACGCACTGAAGGCCAGCCCGAGATTGTTCAGTACGCGCTGATGAAAGGCCTCCAACTCCTTCGCCCCTTCGATGGAGAACTGGTATCGGTGCTTGATCTTCCTGCCGGCGACCTCCATCAGATTCTTGTCGATGATGTCGCCAATGTGTTCCAGGTTGATTGCAAACGCGATGATCTCCATGGCGCGACGGCCATCCTGCTCGTCGAGGCTCTCGCGCGTAACCTTGGTGACGTAGAGCTTGATGGCTTCGTGGAGACGGTCGACAGCGTTGTCCATCTTACAGATCTGGCCCACGAGCTTACGATCGTTCGTCATCAGCGCGGTCATGGCCTGCCGAAGCATCGACTCGACGATGTCGCCCATGTGAAGCGTCTCGCGGGCCGCGGCGGTCAACGCCAGCGCGGGGGTGCTGATCGCGCTCTCATCAAGATAAAGGGGGCTTGAAGGATCGAGGCCTTGGGTTCGGTCCGGCAGGACCCGGATCAACAAAGCAGCAAGCTGATCGAGCACGAGAACGAAGGCGAGGGCGAGCGCGATATTGAACGCCGAGTGAAAGTTGGCTGCTATGCGAGCCGGATCGGGATCGATCTTGACCAGGAAATCGGCGATCGGCTGAAGGAATGGAAGGACCACCGCAACGCCGACCGTCCGATTGATCATGTTGCCGACGGGAAGCCGGCGACCCGCTGGATTGGTTGCGGTTCCGCTCTCAAGAATCGGATTGATGGCGGCGCCGAGATTGGCGCCAAGGACGAGCGCAAGAGCCGCAACCGGCGTGATGAATTGCGAATAAGCGAGCGACATGGTGAAGAGCACCACCGCGGCGCTCGAATGCGCGGCCCAGGTCAAAAGCGCTGCCAGCGCGACGCAC